>JAFZNF010000175.1 GCA_017553025.1 Clostridia bacterium
GATGAGGCAAAAAGATTTTTAAGAGAACGTGCGTGGGTTGGCGAAAACGCGGAAGAACTTTTAAAAAATGAGCTTGAAAACGCGTGGAAAAAGGCTTATGAGGTATGCCCGAAGGAGGCACCTGTTGACCTGCTTCTTTATGAAAATGATTTTCATAACCTAAAGACGGTATTAAAGGCAACGGTGGCAAGCGAAAAATGGGAAAATATGATACTTTTTCCGTATATTACACCGCCCGAAAATATAGAAAAGGCAATAAAAACTAAAAATTTCGATGACCTTCCCGAGCACCTTAGAGATGCCGCAAGTGAGGCGTACAGCCTTTTAACCTCAACTATGGACGGACAGCTTGCAGAAATTTTTATAGATAAGGCGGAACATCTGGCAGTTTTGGATAGAGCAAAAAGTACAAAAAACGACTTTTTAATAGGCTGGGCGGAGCTTTTGATTGAGCTTTCCGATTTCAAAACCGCGTGGAGATGCGCTGTTTTAAATAAATCACGGGATTTTGTAAAAAATGCGCTTATAAATCCTAAAGAACAGCTTATTGCACCTCTTAGCGCAGTTATTGAGGAAATCAAAAAGATATATCCCGACGCAGAAACAGAGTCAGTAAGTGGATTTGAAAAGTGGTGCGACAATAAAAAACTTGCCTATGCAAAGCGTGCTAAGGCAGACAGTTTCGGCTTTGCACCGATAATGGCATTTTTGATAGGCAAAAGCTTTGAGGTAAAAGCAGTGCGTATAATTCTTGCAGCTAAGGAAAACGGCTGGGGCGAGGAAATTATAAGAGAAAGGCTGCGTGATGCATATGTATAAAATCGGAGTTTTAGGCGATTATGACAGCATTTGCGCATTTGCCGCACTTGGTCTTGATACCGTAAGCGTTGAAACCGTAAAAGAGGCGGAGGACAGCTTAAAGAATATGGCGCTTTCGGATTATGGGATAATATATGTGACCGAACAGTATTTTAAAGAACTTGAAAGTGTGACAGAAAGCTATCGTGAGGCGTTAACGCCTGCGATAATGCCTATTCCGTGTGTAAAGGGATTTTTAGGCGTAGGGAAAATGCGTATGAAAAAGTTTGTGGAGCAGGCTGTCGGCTCTGATATAATTTACAACGATTGACAGAAAGGACGGAAAAGATGGAAAAGAACGGAATAATCAAAAAAGTATCAGGTCCTTTGGTAATAGCAGAGGGTATGCGTGATGCAAATATGTATGACGTTGTACGCGTAAGCGATATAGGTCTTGTAGGCGAAATAATCGAGATGCACGGAGGCGATGCGTCTATTCAGGTTTATGAAGAAACTTCAGGACTCGGACCGGGGGAAAAAGTTGTATCCACAATGGAACCATTATCAGCCGAGCTTGGACCCGGACTTATTAAAAGCATATATGACGGTATTCAAAGACCTTTGGACGCGATTATGGAAAAAGCAGGCACACGCCTGGAGCGAGGCGTGAATGTTCCTGCCTTAAAGCGTGACATAAAGTGGGATTTTGAAAAAACGGCAGAGCTCGGCAGGGTATCAGGCGGTGACGTTTTGGGAACTGTCCAGGAAACTGAGGTCGTTTGCCATAAGATTATGGTACCGCCTAATTTGGACGGCGAGCTTATAGAATTGAACAGCGGAAGCTATACGGTAGAGGAAACTATCGGAAAAATAAAACTTGAAAACGGTGAAATAAAAGAGCTTAAACTTATGCAAAAATGGCCTGTCAGAATTGGCAGACCCTACAAAAAGAAACTTGCACCTGATATGCCCCTTGTTACGGGACAGCGCGTAATTGATACCCTTTTCCCGATTGCAAAGGGCGGAGTGGGAACAGTACCCGGACCTTTCGGCAGCGGTAAAACAGTTGTTCAGCACCAGCTTGCAAAATGGGCGGACGCGGACATTGTTATTTATATCGGCTGCGGTGAGCGCGGTAATGAGATGACCGACGTTTTGAACGAATTCCCTGAAATTAAGGACCCGAAAACGGGTAAAACGCTTATGGAACGTACCGTTTTGATTGCAAATACGTCGGATATGCCTGTTGCAGCACGTGAGGCAAGTATCTATACGGGTATCACAATAGCCGAGTATTTCCGCGATATGGGTTATTCTGTAGTGCTTTTGGCAGACTCCACCTCGCGTTGGGCGGAGGCTCTCCGCGAAATGAGCGGACGCTTAGAGGAAATGCCTGGTGAGGAGGGTTACCCTGCATATCTGGGAAGCCGTCTTGCAGGCTTTTATGAGCGCGCGGGAAGAGTTGTTTCTATAGGAAATGAGGACAGAATCGGAGCATTGAGCGTAGTCGGTGCGGTGTCTCCGCAGGGCGGAGATATTTCTGAGCCTGTTTCACAGGCAACGCTCCGAATTGTAAAGGTATTTTGGGGACTTGATTCGTCCCTTGCATACAGGCGCCATTTTCCTGCGATTAACTGGCTTAAGAGCTATTCACTTTATGTTGACAGTATGGGAAAGTGGTACGAAAATGAGGTTTCTCCCGACTGGATTTCGCAAAGAACGCGTATTATGACGCTCTTGCAGGAGGAGGCGGAGCTTGAAGAAATGGTTAAACTTGTCGGTATGGACGCGCTCGTTGCAACCGACAGGTTAAAACTTGAAATAGCACGTTCAATAAGAGAGGATTACCTGCATCAGGACGCTTTCCACGAGGTTGACACATATGCGTCGCTTAATAAGCAATGCGTAATGGCGAGGCTTATACTTAAGTTTTATGACCTCACAAAGGCGGCACTTTCAGACGGCATAAATATAAATAAAATTGCGTCACTTCCTGTGCGTGAAAGAATAGGAAGAATAAAATATGTTCCTGAGGACGCAATTGCAAAGGAATACGATGACATTTTAGAGAACATTACGCGCGAGATTGACGATTTAAGAAGGGAGGCGTCGGAAAATGCCTAAGGAATACAGAACGATAGAAGAAGTATCGGGACCGTTGATGCTTGTTAAAAACACATCGGGCGTAACATATAATGAACTTGGCGAGATAGAATTATCCGACGGAACCCGACGTCGGTGCAGAGTTTTGGAAATAAACGGCTCTGATGCCTTAGTACAGCTTTTTGAAAGCAGCGCAGGCATAAATATTGAGAATTCAAAGGTACGTTTTTTGGGACACGGAATAGAGCTTGGCGTGTCGGAGGATATGTTAGGCAGAGTTTTTGACGGTCTTGGAAGACCTAAAGACGGAAAACCCGAGATAATTCCCGATAAGAGGGAGGATATTAACGGAACACCGATGAACCCTGCGGCGAGAAGCTATCCTGAGGAGTTTATCCAGACGGGCGTAAGCGCAATTGACGGACTTAACACCTTAGTAAGAGGTCAAAAGCTCCCGATTTTTTCGGGCAGCGGACTTCCGCACGCAAATCTTGCGGCACAGATAGCAAGACAGGCAAAAGTTTTGGGTGAAGGCAGCAAATTTGCCGTTGTTTTTGCGGCTATCGGCATAACCTTTGAAGAGGCGGAATTCTTTATTGACGATTTCAGGAAAACAGGGGCATTGGAAAGGACTGTTCTTTTTGTCAACCTTGCAAATGACCCTGCAATCGAGCGAATTGCAACTCCAAAAATGGCGCTTACAGCTGCTGAGTACCTTGCATTTGAAAAAAATATGCACGTTTTGGTTATTATGACCGATATTACAAACTATGCAGATGCATTGCGTGAGATTTCGGCGGCACGAAAGGAAGTTCCGGGTCGCCGCGGATACCCGGGGTATATGTATACAGACCTTGCTACGCTTTATGAGCGTGCATGAAGGCTTAAGGGAAGCGACGGCTCAATAACGCTTATTCCGATACTCACAATGCCTGAGGACGATAAAACACACCCAATTCCCGACCTTACGGGATATATAACAGAGGGACAGATAATACTGTCGCGAGAGCTTTACAGAAAGAATATTATGCCTCCGATTGATGTACTTCCAAGCCTTTCGCGTCTTAAAGACAAGGGTATAGGCGAGGGTAAAACCAGAGCCGATCACGCAAATACAATGAACCAGCTTTTTGCCGCTTATGCAAGAGGAAAAGAGGCAAAGGAGCTTATGGTAATTTTGGGAGAGGCGGCACTTTCGGAAGTAGATAAACTCTATGCAAAATTTGCTGATGAATTTGAAAAGAGATATGTATCTCAGGGATATACAACAGACAGAGGCATAGAAGAAACCTTAGAAATCGGCTGGGAGCTTTTGTCCATACTTCCAAGAAGTGAATTAAAGCGAATTAAAGACGAATATCTTGATAAGTATTACAGAGGTTAGTTCCTCTTAAAAAGGAGTGAAAAATGTGGCGGAACTTAATGTAAATCCTACACGTATGGAGCTTGCACGGATTAAAAAAAGCCTTGCTGTTGCCACAAAAGGCCATAGGCTCTTAAAGGATAAGCGAGATGAGCTTATGCGCCAGTTTTTGAATATTATGCGCGAGGCAAAAGACCTTAGGGAAGAGGTTGAAAAAGGTCTTAAGTCCGCAAGCAAAAGTCTTGCCATAGCAGGTTCGGTACTGCAAAGAGAGGTTATAAATTCTGCATTTTTACTCCCTAAGCAGGAGGTATCGCTTGAAATAGAAAAAAGGAATATTATGAGCGTTGATGTGCCGATTTTTAAGGCAAAAATGCGTACCTCGGCAGAAAGTGATATTTTTTCATACGGATATGCTTTTACGGGCGGTGATTTGGATTTTGCAGTATCGTCGTTTGCAGAGGTTCTTCCGAAAATGCTGCGTCTTTCCGAGCTTGAAAAATCGGCGGAAATGTTAGCAGGCGAAATTGAGCGTACAAGACGGCGCGTAAATGCTTTGGAGTATGTAATGATTCCCGATTACCGCGACACCATAAAGCGTATAACAATGAAACTTGACGAGGCGGAACGTTCAAATACCGTCAGGCTTATGAAGGTAAAGGATATGATGATAGCCGAAAATATTGAGGCAAAGAGAAAGCAAAATGTATAAATAAAAAATCAGTCCTGTTTTGTAAACAAGGGCTGTTTTTTTGCCTTAAACTTCCATATATTGATAAAAATATGAAAATTTTGGTAAAAATCTACAAGATATTGATTGACAGCGTCATATATGTATTGTATAATAAAAGTATATTTTAAATAGGGGTAATAATATGAAAATTTATGGACTGCAAAAACTGACGCTACTGGACTATCCAGGGAAAACCGCCTGCACAATATTTACGGGCGGCTGTAATTTCAGGTGCCCATTTTGCCATAACGCCCTTTTGGTTACCGATATTGACAGTTCAAATACATATACTGAAGAGGAAATTCTGGATTTTCTTGCAAAGCGGACGGGGCTTTTGGACGGCGTTTGCATAACGGGCGGAGAGCCTTTGATGCATAACGGTATATCGGAATTTATAAAAAAGATAAAAGAGCTTGGATATAAGGTAAAACTTGACACAAACGGCACTTTCCCCAAAAAACTTGCAGAGCTTTTGGAAAACCATCTTGTTGATTATGTAGCTATGGATATTAAAAACTCAAAGGAAAAGTATGCAAAAACGGCAGGGATAAAAAATTTAAATCTTTCCGATATAGAAAAAAGCATAAATATACTGAAATTGTCTGATATTGACTACGAATTCCGAACAACAATTGTAAAAGAATTCCATACCGTATCCGATATTGAGAATATAGCCGAATGGATAAAGGGTGCTAAAGCATATTTTTTGCAGAATTTTGAGGACAGCGGAAACCTTATCGGCACAAATCTTAGTGCGGTAGAAATGCACACACTTGATGAAATGAAAAATCGCTCACAGGCATTTGTTCAAAATACACAAATACGCGGAGTCAAGTAAAATTCCCGATTTTTACGCAAAAAAATAGTTTTTTTACGTAAATTTTGGAAAAATTTGTCGAAAGTCACAAAACACAACATATTGTATTTTTTAGCTTGACTTTATACAATATGTATGGTAAACTGATAAAGTAATTTAAAGAAAGAGGACAAGAAAATGTATGTTGTACTAAAAAGAGACGGAAGAGTCGCAGACTTTAATATCACGAAAATCAAAGACGCAATAACTATGGCATTTGATGCCTGCGAAAAGCAATATCACCCGGATACGGTCGATTTTTTGGCGCTTAAGGTAACGGCGGATTTTGAACCGAAGATTGAGGACGGCAAAATCAGCGTTGAGAATATTCAGGACAGTGTGGAGTCGGTGCTGATTAAAGCAGGATATGACGAGGTTGCAAAAGCATATATCCTATACCGTAAACAGCACGAGAAAATGCGTAACATTAACGCAACTATGCTTGATTATAAGGCGATAGTTGATAATTACCTTAAAGTAAATGACTGGCGCGTTAAGGAAAATTCAACGGTTACCTATTCTGTGGGCGGTCTTATTCTGTCAAACTCGGGCGCGATTACTGCAAATTACTGGCTTTCCGAGGTTTATGATGAGGAAATAGGAAATGCTCACAGAAATGCAGATATTCATATTCACGACCTTTCAATGCTGACAGGTTACTGCGCAGGCTGGTCATTAAAACAGCTTATTCAGGAGGGCTTGGGCGGTGTTCCCGGGAAGATTACATCATCACCCGCATCGCACCTTTCGACGCTTTGCAACCAGATGGTAAACTTTTTGGGTATTATGCAGAACGAATGGGCAGGTGCGCAGGCGTTTTCGTCATTTGACACATACTTAGCACCTTTCGTAAAGGCAGACAACCTCACCTATAAGGAAGTAAAGCAGTGTATTCAGTCCTTTATATACGGCGTAAATACACCGAGCAGATGGGGTACGCAGTCGCCCTTTACCAATATAACGCTTGACTGGACAGTTCCTAACGACTTAGCAGAGCTTAATGCAATTGTCGGCGGAAAGGAAATGGACTTTAAGTATAAAGACTGCAAAAAAGAGATGGATATGGTAAACAAGGCGTTTATCGAAATTATGATTGAAGGCGACGCCAACGGAAGGGGTTTCCAGTATCCTATCCCTACCTACTCAATAACAAGAGATTTTGACTGGTCAGATACAGAGAATAACCGTCTTTTGTTCGAGATGACAGCAAAGTACGGAACACCGTATTTTTCAAACTATATAAACAGCGATATGGAGCCTTCGGACGTGCGTTCTATGTGCTGCAGACTGCGCCTTGACCTTCGCGAACTCCGCAAAAAATCGGGCGGTTTCTTCGGCAGCGGCGAGAGCACAGGCTCTGTCGGCGTTGTTACAATAAATATGCCGAGAATTGCATATCAGGCAAAGGATAAAGAGGACTTTTATGCGCGTCTTGACAGAATGCTTGATATTGCGGCACGCTCGTTAAAGGTAAAGAGGACGGTTATAACAAAGCTTTTGGATAACGGACTTTACCCATATACAAAGCGTTATTTGGGAACATTCAACAATCACTTCTCAACAATCGGCCTTGTTGGTATGAACGAGGCAGGACTTAACGCAAACTGGCTCAAAAAGGATATGACGCATAAGGAAACTCAGGATTTTACAATCGAAGTTTTAAATCATATGCGTGAGCGCCTTTCCGATTATCAGGAGGAGTACGGCGACCTTTATAACTTAGAGGCAACACCTGCAGAGTCTACTGCATATCGCTTAGCTAAACACGATAAAAAGCGTTTCCCCGATATCATTACTGCTAATGAAAATGGTACGCCTTACTATACAAATTCGTCGCATCTTCCTGTCGGATTTACCGAGGACATTTTCTCAGCGCTTGATATTCAGGACGAACTACAGACGCTTTATACATCAGGCACAGTATTCCACGCATTTTTGGGTGAAAAACTGCCCGATTGGAGTGCGGCTGCAAACTTAGTGCGAAAGATTGCAGAAAACTATAAACTTCCTTATTACACAATGTCGCCGACCTATTCGGTATGTAAAAACCACGGCTATATTGCAGGCGAGGTTTCGACCTGTCCCGAATGCGGTGAAAAAACAGAGGTTTACAGCAGAATTACAGGATATTACAGACCTGTCCAGAACTGGAATGACGGAAAAACTCAGGAGTATAAAGACCGCAGAACGTATGATATTGCAAATTCAAAGCTCACAAGGAGCGGTGTAGATGCTTGTGAGCCGAAAGAGGAAGGAAAAATACAGCAAATTACAGCGTCAGGCGATGCAGTTTATCTTTTTGCAACTCCTACCTGCCCGAATTGTAAAATAGCAGGCGTAACGCTTGATAAGGCAGGAATTGCATATGAGAAGATTTATGCAAACGAACAGCCTGAAATGGCGTCACAGTATGGTATAAAGCAGGCGCCGACACTTGTTGTAATAACGGACGGCGAGGTTTCAAAGTTTACAGGCGTATCCGATATTAAAAAATATATAAATGCGTAAGGAAAAAGCTATGTATGATATTATTATAATCGGCGGCGGCCCTGCAGGGCTGACCGCCGCTCTGTACGCTTTAAGAGCGAATAAAAAGGTACTCGTAATAGAAAAGGAAACCTTTGGGGGACAGATAACATTTTCGCCAAAGGTTGAAAATATACCGGGATTTACCGAGCTTTCGGGAAACGAATTTGCTGAAAAACTTGTGGAGCAGGTGCTCTATCAGGGGGCAGATGTGGAGTCCTGCGAAGTTTTAAAGGTAGAGGACGGGAAAGTTAAAAGGGTAATAACGGACAGCGGTGAATTTTTGTCAAAGGCGGTAATTGTGGCAACAGGTGCAAAACATCGCCTTTTAGGACTTCCGCGAGAGGAAGAATTTATAGGCGGCGGAATATCTTTTTGCGCTGTTTGCGACGGTGCGTTTTATATGAATAAAACTGTTGCAGTAATAGGCGGGGGGAATTCCGCGCTTCAGGAGGCAATCCTGCTTTCAGACTTAGCAAAAAAGGTATATATTGTTCAAAATCTCGGCTTTTTAACGGGCGAGCAAAAATTGCAGGAGCAGTTAAGGGACAATGTAGAGGTTATTTTGGGAAACGTTGTATCTGAATACCTTGGCGATAGCGAAATAACAGGTATCCGCATTAAAAATGAAAAAGGCATTGAGAGAGAACTTTCGGTTGACGGAGTATTTTTAGCCGTTGGCTTAGTTCCGCAAAATGACGCATTTTCAAATATTTTAGAGCTTGACGGGCGGGGCTATGCACAAGCCGATGCAGATTTGAATGCTAAGGCGAGCGGTGTTTTTGTTGCGGGCGATTGCAGAATTAAGAAAATAAGACAGGTAACTACAGCGGCTGCAGACGGTGCAATAGCGGCGCTTTCCGCTTGCGAGTATATAGACACACTTGAAAAAGAGGGGATACAGTTATGAGCAGTAAGCGAAAGCACGGTGACAGACGTGACGGAGTACTTCTTAAAAATATAGACGCAATGCATTTTATAATGCCTGTTATATTCCCTAACAGGTGCGATAATGAGGCATTTGTTTCGGAGCGGATTGACCTTACAAATCTAAGTGAATATTTAGAAAAGAAGAATAGTGATAATCCTGAGTATAAGTATAATCTTTTTCAGGCAATAGTCACTGCGATTTTAAAAACTGTAACTTTGCGCCCGAAAATGAACAGATTTATTGCAAATAATAATCTTTATCAAAGAAATGAAATAAGTGCGTCCTTTGTGATAAAAAAGCAGTTCACCGACTCAAGCGAGGAGGGGCTTGCATTTATTCACGCTAAAGCCACCGACACAATAGATGATATTCATAACGAAATATACCGTCAGGTAACCTACTGCAGAACGGGGGATAATAAAGATTCAACAACAGAGGTTATGGAAATATTTAATAAACTCCCGCGCACGCTGTCAAAGGCAGTAATCAAGTTTTTCTGCTTTTTGGAGCGGCACGGGAAAATTCCTGCATCTTTTGTTAAAACCGACCCGTATTATTCATCAGTCATACTTACAAACTTAGGCTCTATAAAGCTCCATTCCGGCTATCATCACCTGACAAATTGGGGAACTACCTCGGTTTTCGTTATCGTAGGCGAAAGGAAAATGCGCCCGTTCTATGATGAAAACGGAAATGTTACTATGCGTGACAGCGTGGATTTAGGCTTTACGGTAGACGAGCGTATTGCAGACGGGTATTATTTCTCAAAGACTATAAAACTTTTTAAGGATATTCTGGAAAATCCGCAGCTTTTGGAAAGACCGCTTGCCGAGGAGGTATAAAAGGGCTATGGGTATGATTGCAAAAACGCCGTGGATTACCTCTTATGGCGATGTACCGCCCCACTTAGACTATTTTAACGGGTCTTTGTTTGATATGGCAGAAAAAATGGCGGAAAAGTATCCTGATAATATAGCCTTTGATTTTATGGGGCGTTCGACAACCTACAGAAGTTTCGCAGAAGGAGTAAAAAAGTGCGCGAAAGCCCTTAAAACCATAGGTGTAAGAGAAAATGACAGAGTAACAATCGCTATGCCAAACTGTCCGCAGGCGATTTATGTTTTCTATGCGGTAAATCTTGTTGGTGCAGTGGCAAATATGGTTCATCCGCTTTCTGCAGAAAAGGAAATAGAGTTTTATTTAAATGAATCAGAGAGCGTTACCGCCGTAACCCTCGATAGATTTTACGGGAAATTTGAGGCAATACGCCATAACACAAAACTCACAAATATAATAATTGCCAGCGTGAAAGATGAACTTTCAAAGCCTATCAGGGCAGGTTATATGCTGACAGAGGGACGAAAAATTCAAAAAATACCTAAAGATGCACCGATTATCAGGTGGAATGATTTTATGAAACTGTCGCGGTGCTGTTTTTATAACTATAAAGTTGCAAAAAAAGCAGAAGACCCTGCGGTCATTCTCTATTCAGGCGGAACAACGGGAACTACAAAGGGAATAGTTTTGACAAACAGGAACTTTAACGCACTTTCCCAGCAGGTAATCGGCGCAAATCCTATGTTTTGTCAAGGTGACAGAATGCTTGCAGCAATGCCGATTTTTCACGGTTTCGGGCTTGGCGTTTGTATTCACGCGATGCTGTCACACGGCGGAAGATGTGTTTTAGTACCGCGGTTTACTGCAAAAAGCTACGCAAAGCTCATATCAAAGTATAAATGCAATTTTATAGCTGGAGTGCCGACTCTTTATGAGGCAATTCTGCGCCTCCCGAATATGGCAAAAGCGGACTTGAGCAGTTTAAAAGGCGTATTTTCGGGCGGCGATTCACTCTCGCGCGAGCTTGCCGAAAGATTTAATACATTTTTAAAGGAGCATAAAAGTACTGTAAGAATTCGCGAGGGCTACGGAACAACAGAAACGGTAAACGCCTGCTGTCTTATGCCATCGCACATTTTTAAGGAGGGGAGTATCGGAATTCCGCTTCCCGACACCTATATAAAAATTGTAAAACCCGATACAGATATCGAACTGCCGTACGGCGAGGAGGGCGAAATTCTGATTTCAGGACCTACCGTTATGCAAGGGTATCTTAATAACGCCGAGGAAACCGCAAAAACTCTGCGCACCCACGCTGACGGACGTGTGTGGGTATATACGGGTGATTTGGGGTCAATGGATAATGAGGGATTTTTATACTTCCACGGAAGAGTAAAGCGAATGATTATTTCATCGGGATATAATGTTTATCCCTTGCAGATAGAAAACATTTTAAACGCACATAAGTTTGTTGCCTCCAGCTGTGTTATAGGTGTTCCCGATGCATATAAAATGCAAAAGGTTAAGGCTTTTATTACGCTAAAGCCGGGAGTGAGCGCAACAGAAAAGACTAAGGAAGAAATTTTGGCGTATTGCACAAAAAATATCGCAAAGTATGCAATGCCTAAAGAGATAGAATTCATAGAGGAATTACCTAAAACTCTTGTCGGCAAGGTCGATTACAGAAAGTTAGAAACGGTTTGACACGAATATTTCGTACACTTTTTTAGGATATCTCATAAAATAATAAAGGGGGATAATTTTATGAGATATGATAGAAGTGCGGCTGTGGCATACGCAAATAGATGGGCGTATTTTAGAAATCCTGAATTTTTAGATTTTTCCGAGCTTGGCGGAGATTGCACAAATTTTGCATCACAATGCCTTTTTGCGGGCTCGGGTGTTATGAATTATACGCCGATTTACGGTTGGTATTATATAAATGCATCAAACCGCACAGCGTCTTGGACGGGCGTAGAATTTTTATATAATTTCCTTGTAAATAACAGGGGAGCGGGACCTCAGGGCGAGGAAGTCGAGCTTAAAAGAATTATGGCAGGCGACATCGTTCAGCTGAAATTTAAAGAGGGTCCTGACTTTAACCATTCGCCTGTCGTTGTGGACGCGGGCGACGGAACGCCTGATACGGTATTGGTTGCAGCGCATAGCATCGACAGTAATTGCCGTCCGATTTCCAGCTACTCATATCGGGGAATACGACCGATACACATATTTAATGTGGGAGCTTAAAAAAATACTTTTTTGAAAAAACATATTGACTTAGTAGGAAATATGTGCTAAAATCACATTAACCTACTAAAAAAGTAGGAAATGAAAGGGCGTGAAAAATATGAAGATTTACAAATCAGCAGACGAATTAATAGGGAAGACTCCGATTTTGGAGCTTATACACATTGAA
>JAFZNF010000176.1 GCA_017553025.1 Clostridia bacterium
AGTATTTATTGACATTGACGGCACATTGACAGATGAAAACGGCACAAATCCCAAAAAAGCCGAGGCTCTTAAAAAGGCTCGCGATATGGGGCATTATGTTCTTGTAAATACTGGAAGAGCGCGTTCGTGGATAAATCCAGAACTCTTAGGCAATATACCCTTTGACGGCATTATTTCGGGTCTGGGTTCGCGCATAGAAATCGGAGAAGATGTAATATTTGAAAAAAATATAAATCAAAACTTTGTTTATGCGTGTGCAAAGCACTTTTGGGATACAAAAAATTGCTTTTTTATAAGCGGTGCCGAAAAAGGGTTTATTCTAAATCCTATACCCTATTTTGAAAATTGGCATTTTTACGATATCGAAAGTCCCGAGGACTTTAACGGGAAATATAAAGATGAAAAAATACAAAAACTTGAAATGTTCGGAAAAAATATATTGGAAGATGATAAAAGTTTCTTTGGAAAACAATTAGATGTTTACGACCACGGCGGATACATTGAATGTGCCCCAAAAGGCTGTACAAAATCAGGAGCCATAAAGACCGTCCTAAATTATCTGAACATCAAAAAGGGGAATTCTGTTGCAATAGGCGACTCGGTAAATGATATAGATATGCTAAAAAATGCAGGTATCGCCGTTGCTGTGGGCAATGCTTTAGATGAGGTAAAGAAAATCGCAGACTTTGTTTCAACACCTTGCTGCGACGGAGGCGTGGCATATGCAATAGAAGAACTAATAATAAAAAGATAGCACATAATACTGCTTGTGAAGAAAACAAGCAGTATTTTTTTATTATGCGGGAACTTACTGCAAAAAGCAGTAATGACGGAATAACAAAACTGCTGCCTTGTACCCACGCCCGCAGGCGGAGCTTTTATTAAAGCTTTTTTACACCTTTTTACCTGAAATTCATAATTATATAACAGTATGATTTTTTGAAAGGAGTGTAAAAATGTCCGACATTATTATTGTTGTAGGCTCAATCACAAGCGCTGCACGTCTTGCAAAGCGTATCAATTCGCAAAGTTTGAAGGGCGCGCAGGTTGTAAGCACACCGCCTGAGCTTAGGAATAATATGAGCTGCTCATATGCCGTCAAAACAGCACTTGCAAATGAGCATATAGTAAGAAATAATCTTGCAGGATTAAATGTAAGAGGCATATATATAGAAGAAAAAAGCGGAAAAGAGAGGTCTTATTATGATATATCTTGATAACCCCGCAACAAGTATGAGAAAGCCTCAGGTCGTATATGATATGATGTATAAAAATACGGTAAATTGCAGTGTAAATGCAGGACGCGGAAGTCATTTCGCAAGCATACGCGGTGCGGAGGGTATTGCAAAAACGCAGGAAGAGCTTGCGGAACTTTTTAATATAAAAACTCCCGAAAGGATTGCATTTACACAAAACGCAACTTATGCCTTAAATATGGCAATAAGCGGATTTTTAACCCCTCGCGACCACGCAGTTATTACTTCTATGGAGCATAACAGTGTTCTTCGTCCTGTGCACAGACTCTGCAGTTATACTATAGTTAAAGCGGACAATCAGGGAGTTATTAACCCTGCCGATATTGAGCGCGCAATACTGAAAAACACAAAGATGATTATAACAACACACGCGTCAAATGTGTGCGGAACAATTATGCCCGTGTATGAAATAGGCGCTATTTGTAAAAAATACAATATACCGTATCTTTTGGACTGTGCCCAGACAGCAGGAGCCGTGGAAATTGATGTAGACAAGATGAATGTGTCAATGCTCGCATTTTCAGGGCATAAAGGTCTTTTAGGTCCCTTAGGGACAGGCGGACTTTATGTAAGTGAAAAAATAGAGTTAAGTCCCATAATTGTCGGCGGAACGGGAACCGAATCGGGAAACCGAAACCAGCCAAAAACTATGCCCGATATGCTTCATTCAGGCACTATGAACACCCCTGCTGTTATGACCTTAGCAGATTCTGTAAAATATATAAAAAATATCGGCGTAAAAAATATCGGCGCAAAAGAAAAAAATCTTGCCGTATACCTTATAGATGGGCTTTTAAATATAGATGGCGTCCGTGTCTATGGTTTAAGAAACGGAAACAGAAACGGTACAGTTGCATTTAATATAGGGAATTTGGACTCGCAGGAAGTAAGCGATATATTAAATAATGATTATAAAATAGCTACAAGAGGCGGATATCATTGCTCATATATAGCTCACGAAACGCTGGGAACACAACAAACAGGCTCTGTGCGTGCAGGATTTGGTGCCTTTTCGACAAAGCAGGAGGCTGACGCTCTTCTTCTTGCTGTTTCAAAAATCGCAAAAAAACTTGCTGATTAAAACTATATGCTTTTGTAATGCCAAATATTCAAAAAAATGTTAAAAAAGTGTTGACAAAGCGGGTGTGTTCTGCTATAATTGAAAAAGTCAGCTGATTTGTAGCTATCGGCTGTAACGGCACTTGCGGGTGTAGTTCAATGGTAGAATCCCAGCCTTCCAAGCTGGTCGTGTGGGTTCGATTCCCATCACCCGCTCCACTTTATACGCGTCTGTAGCTCAGTCGGATAGAGCAACTGCCTTCTAAGCAGTGGGCCAGGGGTTC
>JAFZNF010000177.1 GCA_017553025.1 Clostridia bacterium
GAAAACATATCCAGGGCGGAAGAATTATAAACATCGCACAGCCCGAATATGAGCGAATTATCGTTATTGATATTGAGTCGCACAATGAGCTTGGCGACCTGACGGTGAAACATCTTATTACCGAGATAACAGGCAGAAATTCAAATATTATATTATGTGATGAAAACTACCGCATAATAGACTCTGCAAAGCACATTGATTTTCTGCAAAGTACTGTCAGACAGATTTTGCCCGGAGGTCAGTATGTATTCCCTCCGAAACAGGATAAAATACCTATTTTATCAAGCGATATACAAAATGTCTGTTTAGATTTTTCAAATGACGGAAAAAAATGCGAAAGCGTGATAATGGACGCGGTTTCTGGAATTAGTCCACTTACCGCACGCGAAATTGTTTATGGCATTTTGAAAACCAACGCATACACATCAGGCGAAATTTCCGACGATAAAAGACAAGCTATCCAGAGCGCAGTGCGGAATTTTAATCAAAATCTGCACTTTGCCCCCTGCATTATATTTGATAACAGTGAAAAACCCATAGATTTTTCCGCAACAGCAATATCGCAGTACGGAGAAAACTGCAAAACCGCATTTTTAGGTTCAATGAGCGAGGTTATAGAAAAATTTTATTCTGCACGCGACAGACGCGAACGCATAGCTCAAAAAAGCGCGTCATTAACAAAACTTTTGAAAAATAATATCGAGCGGTGTGCAAAAAAGCTGTCTATTCTCCAAAAAACATTAAATGATGCCAAGGACAAGGAAAAATATAAGATTTACGGCGATTTGGTAACTGCAAACATATATAAAATTTCAAAGGGCGACCGATGTGTAACAGTCGAAAACTACTACGTTCCCGAAAATCCCGCCATTGAAATAGCATTAAAAGAAACCCTGACACCTTCGGAAAATGCACAGCGTTATTACAAGCTTTATTCCAAGCTCAAAAATGCGGAAATTGAGGTAAAAAAGCAAATAAAGTCTACACTTTCGGAGCTGGAATATTTTGAAAGCACCCTCTCGCTCACAGAAAATTTTGAGCAAGAAGCTGATATAAATGCGGTAAAAACAGAACTTGCCGATCTGGGATATATTAAGCGCCAGAAAAATGGTAAAAAGCAGAAAACAGTACAGGCAAAGCCTTTGCATTTTGTGTCAAGCGACGGTTTTGATATATATGTCGGCAAAAATAACACGCAAAATGATTACTTAACTTTGCGATTTGCAAATTCCTCCGACTTATGGTTTCATACAAAGCAAATCCACGGTTCGCATACCGTAATAAAGTTAGGAGTAAACAAAGAAGTCCCTGACAGTACTATATTGGAGGCAGCGCAGCTTGCGGCATATTATTCAAAGGCGCGCGAATCCTCGCAGGTGCCTGTTGATTACACGATAATAAAAAATGTAAAAAAACCTAACGGAGCAAAACCGGGTATGGTGATTTATGATAATTACAATACCATTTATGTAACGCCGAAAAATATGTAGAAAAACAGCAGGAAAAATCCTGCTGTTTTAACTTACTTTCTCTCTTATTATTTCGGGTTCTGCGCCGTCGGTTATGCAGTCCTTATGAATAACGCACCCGCTTACATCAGGCTGTGACGGTACATCAAACATCATTTCGGTCATAGTTTCCTCAATAATGGAACGAAGTCCCCTCGCGCCCGTATTCCTTTTGAGTGCCATATCTGCAACAGCCTCAACTGCTGCTCTATCAAAGGTCAGCTTGACGTTGTCCATCTTTAAAAGGGACTGATACTGTTTGATAAGTGCATTTTTCGGCTCTGTAAGAATTTTGACAAGCGCCTTTTTGTCAAGTTTTTCAAGCTTAGCAACTATCGGAAGTCTGCCTATAAATTCAGGGATAAGTCCGAATTTTAAGAAATCCTGAGGAGTAACCTGTTTTAGAAGAGCAGAAATGTCCATC
>JAFZNF010000178.1 GCA_017553025.1 Clostridia bacterium
ATAAAAAATCATATATAAATTTTAATTTTGTGATTTTTAACATATTGACATTTAGTTTTTTTGGTGGTATTATATGTGCATAAGGCAATGAGGCCTCGAATGAAAATTCGGCCTCGTTGTCTTTTTTTTGTTTAATCTAAAAAAAGGAGCGATGATTTATGAACAAAGTAACTGAAATGTTTGGAAGCAAGGTTTTTAACAGTGCGACTATGAAAGAGCGTCTGCCAAAAGAGGCATATAAAGCTGTGCAAAATGCCATAAAAAACGGCAAAAGGCTTGACAGCGGCGTTGCTGATGTTGTTGCAAATTCAATGAAGGATTGGGCAATAGAAAATGGTGCAACGCATTTTACACATTGGTTCCAGCCTATGACAGGCGTTACGGCGGAAAAACACGACAGTTTTATTTCTCCGACTGATGACGGACATATCATAATGGAATTTAAGGGAAAAGAGCTTGTTCAGGGCGAACCTGACGCATCAAGCTTCCCGTCGGGCGGACTTCGCGCAACCTTTGAGGCAAGAGGTTATACTGCTTGGGACCCGACTTCATTCGCATTTATAAAGGGAAATACACTTTGTATTCCGACAGCCTTCTGCTCATACGGCGGCGAGGCACTTGATAAAAAGACACCGCTTCTTAGGTCAATGGAGGCAATAAACAAGCAGGCGTTAAGAGTTTTGAAACTTTTTGGAAACGATGCGACATCTGTTAAAACAACAGTTGGACCAGAGCAGGAATACTTCCTGGTAGATAAGGAAATGTACGATAAACGTCCAGACCTTTTATATACGGGAAGAACGCTGTTCGGCGCAAAATCGCCGAAAGGTCAGGAACTTGACGACCACTATTTCGGAACAATCAAAACAAGAGTTGCGAAGTTTATGGAGGAATTAAACGAGGAACTTTGGAAGCTCGGAATACTTGCCAAAACTGAGCATAACGAAGTTGCACCTGCTCAGCACGAGCTTGCGCCGATATTTACCACAACTAATATCGCAACCGATCATAACCAGATCACTATGGAGCTTATGCAAAGAATCGCTAAAAAGCACGGAATGGTATGCTTACTTCACGAAAAGCCGTTTGCAGGCGTAAACGGAAGCGGAAAACACAATAACTGGTCCATTTCAACGGCAGAGGGCGTAAACCTTTTAGAGCCGGGCGAAACACCGCACGAAAATGCACAGTTTTTACTGTTCCTATGCGCTGTTATTAAAGCCGTTGACGATTATCAGGACTTACTCCGAATTTCCGTTGCATCGGCGGGAAATGACCATAGATTAGGCGCAAACGAAGCTCCGCCTGCGGTAGTTTCAATGTTCTTGGGCGAGGAACTTACCGAAATACTGGAATCTATCGCGTCAGATTCATCATACGACTCAAAGGAAAGAGTGCAAATGAAAATAGGCGTACACGTTCTGCCGAGATTTCCTAAGGATACGACAGACAGAAACAGGACAAGCCCGTTTGCATTTACGGGAAACAAGTTTGAGTTCAGAATGCTCGGCTCATCTGCTTCCGTATCGGGTGCAAACATTGTGCTGAATACAGCAGTTGCAGAGAGCTTAAGACAGTTTGCCGATGAATTGGAAGGAAAAGAGAACTTTAACGAGGCACTTCACGAGCTTATTAAAAGAGTTATAAAAGACCATAAGCGTATCATCTTTAACGGTAACGGCTATGACGATGCGTGGATTGCTGAGGCGGAAAAGAGAGGCTTATTAAACCTCAAAACAACTCCCGATTGCTTGCCTTACTACATTTCCGAAAAGAATGAAAAACTGTTCTCCGAGCATAAGGTGCTCTCACCGTCCGAATTAAACGCAAGGTATGAGATAAAACTTGAAACATATTCCAAGATTTTGAACATTGAGGCGCTTACAATGGTAGATATGGTAAATAAGGACATTTTACCTGCCATTTCAGCATTTATAGAAAAGCTTTCAAAGGGTGTGAATGAGAAAAAAGCGGCTGTTTCAACAGTTGATTGTAAGTATGAAGAAAAGACAATTTCAAGGCTTTCAACACTTGCAGGAGTTATCTATGATAGGTGCGAAACGCTTGATAATGCTTTAATCGGTGCGATGGACGAAGAAGATGCGCAGAAGACGGCGACATACTATAAAGATGTAGTTTTCAAGGCAATGAACGAACTTCGAATAAGCGTTGATGAGGCGGAGGTTATAACCGACAGAAAGTATTGGCCATATCCGTCATACGGTGAGCTTTTATTCAGCGTCAGATAAAAAAGGAAGGATTGACATTTATGAAAAGCACAGAAATTTTTGATATTGTAAACAAAATGGTATCCGAAGAGGTTTTTGCGGTATGGTTTTTGATCGGAGCGGCGCTTGTGTTCTTTATGCAGGCAGGCTTCGCGATGGTTGAAACAGGCTTTACCAGAGCGAAAAACGCAGGTAATATCATAATGAAAAACCTTATGGATTTTTGCATAGGAACGGTAATGTTTGTATTCTTGGGATTTTCGCTTATGATGGCGGAAAACTATGTTTTTGGATTTATTGGTGTTCCGAATTTGCAGATTTTCACAAATTTTGGGGAATTTATCGGCACTAACGC
>JAFZNF010000179.1 GCA_017553025.1 Clostridia bacterium
AGAGAATTCTTTACAATTTTTAAAGTGCCGTCAACAAATATGTTAGTAATATCAAAGTTACCGCTTATAATTCCGCTTATAAAGCCTAAGAATTCGTCCCAAGATGCGATGTCAAATTCCGAAGTGTCTGTCATACGCACTTTAGATGTGATATCATACATATTCTGCGAGATGTTATTGCTTATAAACACAACATTCCCTGATGCGCTCTTTGCTGCATCATTGACATTTGAAATCAAGACCTTTGTTTTTCCTGTTCCTTTTTTTCCGATTAGAAGTTGTAACATAATTAACTTCCTCCTTTTTCTTATTTATTTTTCAAGTCTTTTTAAAAGAACTTCTTGCTCCTTTTCATATCCTGGTTTTCCCAAAAGTGCAAACATATTTTTCTTGTATGCCTCAACTCCCGGCTGATTAAATGGATTTACGTTTAAAATATACCCCGAAATCCCGCAGGCTTTTTCAAAGAAATAGGCAAGCATTCCAAAACTATAAGCACTAAGTTCGGACACTGTAACCGACAAATTCGGCACTCCGCCGTCAACGTGTGCAAGTGCTACAGCCTCCGAGGCTTTTTTATTTACATAGTTTACCGTTTTCCCTGCAAGGAAATTAAGTCCGTCTATATTTTCCGCATCTTTTTCGATTTCTATATCACAGGCAGGATTTTCCGTCAAAATTGCTGTTTCAAACAGCATACGCTGTCCCTCCTGAATATACTGTCCCATTGAGTGAAGGTCTGTAGAAAAATCTGCTGATGCAGGGAATATTCCTTTATTTTCCTTGCCCTCCGACTCACCGAAAAGCTGTTTCCACCACTCTGCAAAATAATGGAGCTGCGGCTCATAATTTACCATCATTTCAATATTTTTGCCCTTTGAAAGCAGGATATTCCTTATTGCCGCATACTGGTAACATTCGTTTTTGCTGAGGTCAGGGTTATTATAAAGCGACATTGCCGCTTTTGCGCCTGCCATCATTTCATCAATATCAATTCCCGCAGCAGCGATGGGCAAAAGTCCGACAGCCGTCAAAACACTGTATCTTCCGCCGATATCATCGCTTATAACAAAGCTCTCATACCCCTCTTTTTGAGCTAAGCTCTTCAAAGCGCCTCTGCTTTTGTCCGTAGTTGCGTAAATTCTGCCTCTTGCACCCTCTTTTCCGTACTTTTTCTCCAAAAGTTCACGGAAAATTCTAAATGCTATTGCTGGCTCTGTAGTTGTTCCTGACTTTGATATTACATTAACCGAAAAATCTTTTCCCTCAGTATATTTTAAAAGACTGCCAAGATACGACGAGCTTATGCTGTTTCCTGCATATACAATCTGAGGCGCCTTTTCCTCAGACCCAAAGGGACTTGTAAGCATCTCAATTGCAGCTCTTGCTCCCAAATACGAACCGCCGATACCTATAACAACAAGTACCTCACTATCGTCTCTTATCTTCTTTGCAGCCTTTTTTATGCGTTCAAATTCCTTTTTATCATAATCTTCGGGGAGGTTTACCCAACCCAAGAAATCATTACCT
>JAFZNF010000180.1 GCA_017553025.1 Clostridia bacterium
ACGATGCATTGCTTCTGACGATAGTAAAACAGATAAAAAAAGACTATAAAAATGCTGAAATTACTGTTCTTTCCAAATCCCCAAAAAAGACAAAAGCCTTATACGGTGTCGGCTCTGTATACAGATATAATCCTTTTGCGGTATTATGGCATATATTAGGGTGCAATCTTTTAATTTCAGGCGGAGGTACGCTTATTCAGGACGCCACCAGCACAAAATCGCTTATATATTACCTTGCAATCATTAAAATAGCACTGTTTTTTAAGAAAAAGGTTATGCTTTATGCAAACGGCATAGGACCTTTAAAATCTTTCAAAAATATAGAGAAGACAAAAAATGTTTTAAATGATGTTAATTTGATAACTTTGCGCGATAAAAACTCAATTTTAGAGCTCGAACAAATAGGTGTCAAAAAACCACGCATTGAACTTACGGCAGATCCTGTATTTTTGCTGGAAAAAAATGATGATGCGGAAAAAATTTTAGAAACCTACAAAATCCCTAAAGATAAAAAACTTATGTGCGTATCTGTACGCGATTGGAAGGACAACCCTTATAATTTTGCAAAAACAATTGCGGATTTTTGCGATTATGCAAAGGATAAATATGATATATATACAGTATTTTTGCCGATGCAGACAAAAGTTGATTATTCAGTCAGCCTGAAGATTAAAAATCAAATGAAGAATAAGTCAACCATTGTAAGCGGCAAATATCCTTTTGAAACTATGCTGTCATTAGTTAGCGAAATGTATATTTGTGTTGGAATGAGGCTTCACAGCCTTATTTATTCGGCAAGCAGTCTGGTTCCTGCGATAGGCATAGTGTATGATCCTAAGGTAAAAGGATTTTTAGAATACATTAACGAAGACCGGTTTATAGATATAAATTATCTCACAACTTCTTCACTTTGTGAAATTTTAGACTCGCTTTGCAAAAATTATGACTCGGTAAAATCGCATATGAAATATGAAATGCGGGATATGCGAAAAATGGCAGAAATGAACGGAGTACTTATGAAAAAACTCCTGGGCGGAGAAAAGGGTATATGAAAGAAACACGCACAATTATAAAGACAGCAGGATTTATGGCAGTTGCAACCTTTTTAGCGAAGGTGTGCGGACTAATCCGCGATATGTTAATTGCCGCTTTTTTTGGTACAGGAATGGAAGCAGACGCATATCTTGCGGCAACAAAGCTCCCGACAACTCTTTTTGATTTGGTAATAGGAGGAGTTATTTCCGCAGCTTTTATACCGATTTTCAACAGCGTTTTAAAAAAGGAAGATAAAAAATCGGCGCTTGTTTTTGCTAACAGATTTATAGGTATGGTTCTGCTTGTTACGGGACTTATAACGATTTTCGGAATTGCCTTTTCCGATAAACTTATTTATCTTATGGCGCCAAGCTTTGATAGAGAAACACACAGGCTTGCAATGCATCTTTCGTCAATAATGTTTCCTATGATTATCTGCACAGGCCTTGCGTTTTCTTTTGTGGGGATTTTGCAGTCATTCGGTGAGTATAACATACCTGCAATTATGAGCCTTGTTTCAAATCTTGCGGTAATTTTATATTTCATTATATTCGGAAAACGGTTTGGCGTTTACGGACTTGCAGTTACTATGGTTATAGCGTGGAGTCTGCAGGTTTTTATACAGATACCGTCTTTAATTAAGTTTGAATTTAATTTTAGACCTCAAATAAATTTTAAAGATGAAAATGTAAAAAGTGCAATGAAACTGGCACTGCCTATGCTCGTAAGCACGTGGGTACAGCCATTATACACAATAGTAAATACAAGGCTTGCGTCGGGAATTGAACGTGGAGTATCCTCTTTGGAGTACGCAAACAGACTCTATATTGTTATTACGGGAGTTTTTTCCTTTGTCATAACAAACCTTCTTTTTCCGAAAATGTCACGCGCATATGCCCAAGGGGAAAGCGATGAGGCAAAGGAAATGCTTGTTGCCTCTTTAAAAGCTGTTACTTTGATAATTTTGCCTATAGCGGCAGTTTGCGGGGTGCTTTCAAAACCGATTATTGCCCTTCTTTATCAGCACGGCGGATTTACTTATGCAGATACTTTGCGGACTTGCGGTGCGCTTTCGTGCTATGCTTTCGGTATGATTGCTCTTTCATATAATGAGATACTTTCAAAAGCGTTCTTTTCTATGCAAAATTCAAAAACGCCTATGATAAACGCAATAATTTCTATGCTTGCAAATATAGTAACGGCATATTCGCTATCTGGTAGGCTCGGAATATCGGGACTTGCAATCGCAGCAGCAGTCGGCTCATATGTGAATGCGATTTTAAATTATATCTTTATGAAAAAATACTATAATACGCTCTTTATAAAAAACGATTTGATAAGCGTATTAAAAACTCTTTTGTCAGCTGTTATTATGGGCGCAGTTATGATTTTTGTGTATAGACGGGTAGGAGCAAGGCTGTCAGGCTCTATTGCGGGAGAACTTATTATTCTTGCTGTCTGCGGACTTTCAGGACTTTTAGTATATTTGGGAAGTTGCATTTTGCTAAAAATTGATATCATAGTTAATTTGTTAAAAAGGGAGGAAAAAAACGATGCATAGCGCAATAATCTCTGCTTTTGCAGGTTTTTTCTGTTCACTTTGGCGTATCTTTAAAGAAAGTATGCTCTACCGTGCCTTTGATAAGGTATACTGTGCATTTTCACATTCGTGGAATAACAGCGCTATTATAAAAAAGATTAAAAAAGTGAAAGATGCAGATTTAGAAAAAAGCTCCTTTTTATATAAAGTTATTCACTTGCCGTTTTTCTTTTTAGAAAAAACAGGAAAATTCGCGGGCGAAAAAATAGCCGCATCATACGAAAAAAGCTTTATCTTAAAAAGTGTATTTGCCTTTTTGGATAATGCGATGGCGCTTAATACAAAATTTTACGCTTTGATTATCCTTTCAGGGACATTATCACGTCAGATTTTTGCTTTTTCCTTTTCTAATAAGCTTGCTGCTGTTACCGTCATATCGATTATACTGCTGTTGCTTGATTTTAATATCACAGACTTTTTTGCGGAAAGCAAGGTTGTAAAACTAATTTTTTCGGCAGCAGGATTTAAGAATATTACGTGGGATTTTTATAATAAAGAAAGTATTAAAAAGCCAAACGCATTGGTTCTTTCAGTTCTTTTGGGAGTACTTTGCGGTATTTTGTCATTGAATTCTTTAATTTGGGCGGCAATACCGTTTTTCGGTTTAGCAGGCGCTGCGCTTATTC
>JAFZNF010000181.1 GCA_017553025.1 Clostridia bacterium
GGAAAACGGCGCAAAGCTGATAGACGATTTGATAAAGGATATCAAAAATCAAATGGGAATAGAATAACAATCAAAAAACGGCATATCTGCCGTTTTTTTGATTGTTATTTCTACTTTATAACCCGTACTCTCAAGACTCCGTTTACTGCCTTTATTCTGTCAATAATATCGTCGGTTACAACATCATCGGTATTGATAATGGTGTATGCCAAATCCTTTTTGCTCTTATTGATAAGGTCTGCTATATTGTGATTGCTCTCGGCAAAAAGTGTTGTAAACTGAGTAAGCATATTCGGTATATTTTTGTGCAGGATGCAAATTCTGCCTCTGCCGCTTAAAGGAAGCTCACAGTTTGGAAAGTTCACCGAGTTTGAAATATTTCCTGTTTCAAGATAACTTGAAAGCTCCTGTGCCGCCATAACCGCACAGTTGTCCTCAGACTCGGAGGTTGATGCGCCGAGGTGCGGGATTGCGATAATTCCTTGAGTATTTATTGCCTCACTCGACGGGAAATCAACAACGTATTTTGAGATTTTTCCCGATGAAAGTGCCGTTTTCATTGCATCAATATCAACAAGCTCGCCTCTTGCAAAGTTCAAAACCTTTGCGCCATCCTTCATTTTTGCAAGAGTGTCGCGATTTATGGTATGCTTTGTGTCGCTTGTTAGTGGAATATGGATTGTCAGATAATCAGCCTCGGCATATACCTCATCAGCAGTTTTGGCGTGCTTTATGTGGCTCGATAATCTCCAGGCGGCGTCTACCGAAAGATACGGGTCAAAGCCTATTACTTTCATACCAAGGTGAACCGCGGTGTTGGCAACCAAAACGCCGATAGCGCCAAGTCCGATTACGCCAAGTGTTTTACCCCGAATTTCATTTCCTGCAAAGTTGGATTTCCCTTTTTCCACCTGTTTCGCAACATCATCTCCGGAAAGAGTCGATGCCCAGTTTATACCCCCGACAATATCTCTTGAGGACAAGAAAAGACCTGCCAAAACAAGCTCTTTTACAGCATTTGCGTTTGCGCCTGGGGTGTTAAACACTACAATGCCCTTTTCCGAGCATTTATCTATCGGGATATTATTAGTTCCTGCGCCTGCACGCGCTACCGCTTTTAATGATTTTGGAAGCTCCATATCGTGCATAGCAAAACTTCGGAGTATTATGCCGTCGCAGTCAGCGTCTTGCTTGTCAGTAATTACATATTTACTGCTGTCAAGCTGTTCTATGCCGCAGGCGGCAATTTTATTTAAAGTTAAGATGTCATACATTTAAATCACCTCATTTGTTTTCAGCTTCAAATTTTGCCATAAATTCAACTAATGCTTTAACTCCCTCTATCGGCATGGCGTTATATATGCTTGCACGCATACCGCCGACAGTTCTGTGACCTTTAAGATTTACAAACCCTGCCTCTTTTGCCTCTTTTATAAATTTTGCATTAAGCTCTTCATCGTCTGTTACAAAGGGGATATTCATAAGCGAACGGTCTTCCTTTGCAACAGTTCCGCGGAACATTTTGGAATTATCCAAAAAGTCGTAAAGAATTTTTGCCTTTTCTTCATTGACTTTCTGAACAGCCGAAACGCCGCCCTGCTTTTTAATCCACTCCAAAACAAGTTTCATAACATATATGCTGTATGTTGGCGGAGTGTTGTAAAGCGACTGATTATCTGCGTGAATTTGATAATTGAACATTGTAGGACAAATATCCATAGCGTTTCCTATCAAATCCTCGCGGATAATAACCAATGTTACGCCTGCAGGTCCTAAATTCTTCTGTGCGCCTGCAAACAAAAGACCGAATTTGGAAACGTCAATTTCTTCAGACATAATCATAGATGAGATGTCGGCAATAAGAGGAATGTTGCCAGTTTCAGGAAGTTTGTTCCACTTTGTGCCGTAAATTGTGTTGTTCATACAGATGTAGAAATAGTCTGCGTCTGAAGAAAAAGTGTTTTTATCAAGTTTCGGTATATATGAAAAGGTTTTATCGGCAGAGGAGGCAACCTTATTTACGGTTATATAGCGTTCAGCTTCCTGTGCTGCTTTTTTCGCCCATTGACCTGTTATCACTATGTCGCATTTTTTATTCTTTGATGCGAGATTTAAAGGAATCATTGCAAACTGGCTGGAGCCGCCGCCCTGCAAAAATAGAACCTTGTAATTGTCGGGAACGTGCATAAGCTCTCTTACTAGTGCTTCGCAGCCAAATATAATTTCTTCGTAATCTTTTGAGCGGTGGCTCATTTCCATAACGGACATACCGCTTTTGCCGTACTCAACCATCTCCGCCTGTGCCTTTTTCAGCACCTCTTCGGGGAGCATTGACGGACCTGCTGAAAAATTATAAACTCTGCTCATTAAAATCAACTTCCTTCTGTTTCTTAGTTTCCATAATTATATAATATATTGCCTGCAAGGTCAAGGGTATTGTTAAAAAATTGTCATTTTCGTTAAATTTGACAATTTTTTCAGTATTGTCCGTCTTTTTGTAGTGCATAATACTTTTCCACTGCGTCGGAAATTGCCCACGCCAGGCGCGATTGATACTCGTCAGAACAAAGATTTTGCTCTTCTTCAGGATTTGATAAAAAACCGCACTCTACCAAAATAGAGGCAATAGGCGGATTTTTCATTAAAAAAAGCTTTGTATCCGCCGTTTTTACAACGCTCATTTTTGCGCCCGTGACATCGGACATACGGAGCTGTATATTTTCGGCAAGAGGCTTTATATCCTCAAAGTTGTGCGAGTAGAAAATCCTGAGCCCCTTTGCCGAGCTGTTTTTGTATGAATTCATATGAATTGAGATGAAAAGGTCGGCGCTTGATTTTTTCATAATTTGCATACGTTTTTTCATATCCTCGATTTTCATTTCGCGGATAGACGCATTTTTTGAGGCGGAAAGACCGTAGGGAGTTTCGCGCGTCATAATAACGTTTATGTCCTTTGCAGTGAGGACTTCGCGTACCTTTTCGGCAATTTTTAAATTGATTTCCTGCTCAACGGTACCGCCTATGCCTACTGCACCGCCGTCGGGAAGACCGTGTCCTGCGTCCACTATTACCGTGATGCTGTCATTTTTTCTAAAACCGCCTGCACGCGGAATTATAATCATAAAAGAGCCAAATGCAATACCCAGCATTAAAAATATGCAAATTGCTATAACTTTTTTTCTGCTTAAAATAAGATACATCATATCACCCGATTAAATATATGATATGATGTATCTTAATATTAGCCGTTATCTTGTACTTTTTCCAAAAGAGCAACGCGTGCCCACTCTATGCGGTGGTCGCGGATTTGTGTAACTTTTATTTTAAGTCCGTACACCTCAATTTCTGGCGTTGTACCGTCTTCGGGAATTTCACCGAGCTCGGAAAGGATTAGTCCTGCAAAGGTGTTGTATTCCTCGTCGGGGAATGGTATATTCAAAGTATCGGATACTTTGTCAATATCGCAGGAGCCTGAAATTTTATAGGTGTTTTCATTTATTTTAACAATGTCCTCTTCTTCCTTGTCATCATACTCATTTGAGAGTGTGCCGACTATTTCCTCCAAAAGGTCTGACATAGTTATAATTCCTGAAAGTCCTGCATACTCGTCCAAAACAACCGCAAAATGTGACTTTGTTTGTTGCATCTGGCGGAACAGCTCGTCCGCCTTCAGAGTTTCGGGTACAAAGTACGGAGGACGCAGTATGTCCTGCGTATCGCCGCCCTTTATAAGAGCTCGGTAAAAGTCACGGCTGTTTAATGTTCCTATAATATTGTCGATAGATTCACTGCAAACGGGGTAAATAGAGTGATTGGAGGCTGAAATTGTTTCCTCCCACGAGTCCTTTTCGTCAAGCCATAGAATAACAGTATCGGTTCTGTGGGTCATAATATCGCGGACCTGTGTATCGTCAAGCTCGAAGATATTATGTATCATTTCCTTTTCATCAGGGTCGATAGCACCGCTCTCACTGCCGATATCCACCATCATACGGATTTCCTCTTCCGTTACATCGTCATCGGTATCGCTCGGCTTTATGCCGAAACCAAGAAGAAATACGTTTGATGCCCAGGTGAGCAGGAGTGAGATTGGCAGCCCCAAAAAGTACAGCACACGCAAAATCGGTGTAAGGGACAGTACTATTTTATCTGCATAAATATCTGCAATTCGCTTGGGCATATATATGCCGAAAATCAGGATAAATACAAAAAGCAAAACTATGCTTGATGCATATGCCCAGAATTCAGGGAAGTTCCTGAAAATAACGCTCGGAATAAACCTTGATGCCTCAAAAATCATAATAAGCTGTATTAAAACGGTTAGAACGCGTAGAGAATTATAGAATTTGTTGGGATTTTCTGTAAGGGAAAGTGCGCTTTTTGCGGACTTTTCGCCGTCCTCTGCAAGATGTTGCAGTTTTGCAACGTTTGCGCCAATTACTGCCGCCTCAAAACATCTTAAAACACCCGTAATCAAAATCATAATAAAAATAATCAGACATCGGGAGGGAAGTGAATCCAAAACCATCATCCTTTCAAAGTAAAATCATATGCATATAATACCAAAAATATTTAATAAAGTCAAATTATTTGTAAATTCCGCGCTTTATAAGGAATTTATATATTTTGTTGCCCATAGGAAGCATAAGAATTTCGCTGTCATTTAAAATTTTTAAAAATACAACCGAGGCAAAATATACGGCGGCTGAAATCACAATAGAAAGGCAGACGCTTATCATATTACTTCTTAATGTCAGCATAAAAGCATTGTAGCTGATGTATGCCGAAGCACCCATAGCAAGTGCCGAAATAAGCGGTTTTATGATATGTTTTTTTAAATCTATTTTAACCGAAATGTGATTTTTAAGTACGGAAAAGCTGTAGGAAAATGCGATTATCTGGCACACTACAGAGCTTATCGGTGCACCGTAAATATTGATTTTGGGCTGTCTGATTAAAATGATGTTCAAAATAAGTTTTACAACGCAGCCTATCAAAAGACCTGTGGCAGGTGCAAAAACTTTTCCAACGCCTTGAAGAGAGCCTGAAAGAGTCTGATTAAGCGCGGTAAAAACCATAGCAAGCGCGCTTATCTGTAATAGGTCATATCCCAAACGCGCATTTGGGTAAAGAAGTCCGTATATCGGTGCAGCAAGCGTGATATATCCGACGGCACAGGGCAGCGCTATCAAAATTGAAATTAAAAGCGAGTAATTGACCTTTTCCGATGCGCCTTTTTTGTCCTTTAACGCAAGAGCGCCTGCTATTGCGGGGACAAGTACTGTTGAAAAGGAAATATTTAAGGCAAGCGGAAGATTTATTAAAGTGTCGCTTTTTGATAAAAGTCCCGAAAGCCTTGCCGCCTCTTTGGAAAGCTGGGAAAGAGTAGGATTAAATATCGCAGAAACATTTCCGTGCGCAGGTATTACCGCTCTAAATGCAACCTCAATACCTCTTGTAATTGTTGCCGTGTCAATAATTCTGTTCACAGCGGAAATTACCGAACCGAGTGAAATGGGAACAGAGATAAACAGTATCTTTTTAAATAATCCCGCAAGGTTTTGGTCATTTTTCAAATCCTTAGGATTGATATTTTCAAAAATCTTCTTTTTCCTTTGGAGGTAAAAGAACAAAAGGTACAAAAATCCTATAACTGTGGAAAGGGTTGTTGCAACCTGAGCACCCGATGCCATAAATACAGCGCGTGCATTTTCGTCCTTTTCGGAAATGTCAAAAAGTATGGTCAAAATAGCAGGGAAACTTGCCAAAAGATAAACAATCAAAATGGTAAGCGTACACTTAAAAAACTGCTCTAAAACCTGCGATGTGCTTGTTGCGTGCATATTTTCCATACCGACAAAATATCCGCGGATAACAGAGGAAAGACACACGAAAAGCACAGACGGCGCAAGGCACATAAGAACATATCTTGTATCATCAAGGTGTACGATGTATTTTGAAATAAACCCTGCACCGAAATATAAAACAGCAGAAGAAAAAGTGCCGATTGCCGCAAATAAAAGCATTGCAGCACGGAAAATTCTGTGCGCACCCGCAAAGTCACCGACTGCAACCTTTTCGGAAGTCAGCTTTGATACCGCATTCGGAATACCGATTGACGATATTGCCAAAAGGAGCGTATAAATCTGAAATCCGACATTCAAATAGCCGTTTCCCAAATCGCCGAAACCGCGGAAATTTGTTATAACAACGCGGTAAATCATACCCAAGAGCTTAACCGCAATTTGAGAAAACATAACTATTGACACATTTATCATAAATGATTTTTTTTCTTGTTTCATATAAGACCTCTCAAAGCCGTAATTACATATATTATATGATAAAATGCAGACATAATCAAGCAAAATATGAAAATTTTGCAAGTAAATGATAAATTTCCTTGACAATAAAGCACTAAAAGAATAAAATAACTGTGTATGTAAAATAGGAGTGGTGTAGCAGATGATAATAACAAGAGCGCCTAAAGGTACTGAGGATTTACTGCCGAAGGACAGTTACCGCTGGCAATATCTGGAGGAAAAATTTAAACATATTGCAAGGCTTTACGGATATAAAGAAATACGAGTCCCAACATTCGAGCATACTGAACTTTTTGAGCGAGGTGTAGGGGATACAACAGACGTTGTTGAAAAGCAGATGTATACCTTTTTGGATAAAGGCGGAAGGAGTGTGACACTGCGCCCTGAGGGTACAGCGTCTGTTTGCCGCAGCTATCTTGAAAACAACCTTTATGCAGACAGCCTGCCGCTTAAAATGTGGTATGAGCTTCCCTGTTTTCGCTATGAAAATAAGCAGAAGGGAAGACTTCGCGAGTTTCATCAGTTCGGCGTTGAGGTTTTTGGTTCAAAAGAACCTGAAATTGATGCGGAGGTAGTTTCCTTTGCGCTGGAATTTTTAAAGGACGCAGGGCTTTGCGATATGAGCGTAAATGTGAACAGTATCGGCTGTCCCGAATGCCGAGCAAAATATAATGAGGCTTTAAAAGAGTATTTAAGACCGCATCTTTCAGAGCTTTGCGATACCTGTAAATCGCGTTTTGACAGAAATCCTCTGCGTATTTTAGACTGCAAATCGCCTGTATGTCAAAAGATTGTTGAGGGCGCACCGAGGCTTTTAGACTATATCTGTGATGATTGCCGGGAGCATTTTAACTCATTTTTGGAAAGTCTTAAAGCACTTGGTATAGATTACAATATTGACAGCGGAATTGTACGCGGACTTGATTATTATACTAAAACCGTGTTTGAAATAATATCCGGCGGATTTACTGTATGCGGAGGCGGAAGATACGACGGACTTATTGAAGAGTTCGGGGGAGAGAAAACACCTGCAATCGGTTTCGGCTTGGGAATTGAAAGGCTTTTACTTAGGCTTGATGACTTAAAAGTGAAAATACCGAAAAGCGACAGCCCCGAGCTTTATATTGTGCCTTTGGGGGACTATGCAAAAAAAGAAGCGCAAAAGCTCGTACTTTCCTTGCGTAAAAACGGGATTTCAGCTGAAACCGACTATATGGGCAGAGGTTTAAAACCGCAGATGAAATATGCGGATAAAATCGGTGCTGAATTTGTTATTGTTTTGGGCGATGATGAGATAAACACAGGCAAGGTGCGGATAAAGAATATGCAAAGCGGAGAGCAGACTGAATGGGATATTGACACTCTTTCAGCATTTTTCGGGGAGGACAGATAGATGGATACGATGCAGGGACTTAAAAGAACGCATTACTGCGGAGACGTGAGCAAAATAGGAGCTGAGGTTACTGTAGGCGGATTTGTGCAGAAAATCCGCGATATGGGAACGCTTATATTTATAGATTTGCGCGACAGAACAGGTATTGTTCAGCTTGCTTTTGATACTGCGACAGACAAAGAGGTTTTTGAAAAGGCGTCGCTTTGCAAAAGCGAGTATGTTTTGATGGCAAAAGGAACTGTAAGGGAGCGGGAAAGCAAAAATCCTGCAATAAAAACGGGTAATATTGAGATTTTTGTTACCGATTTGCGAATTTTAGCAAAAGCTCAGACTCCGCCCTTTGAAATTACCGATGAAACCAATGTTAATGAGGAGTTAAGGCTCAAATACAGGTATCTTGATTTGCGCAGAAAACCGCTTCAGGATAATATTATGCTAAGGAGCAAAATTGCAAAGGTCACCAGGGATTATTTTTATGACAACGGCTTTATCGAGATTGAAACTCCTATGATGATAAAATCGACCCCTGAGGGCGCAAGGGACTATATTGTTCCGTCAAGAATACACAAGGGGAAGTTCTATGCGCTTCCGCAGTCGCCTCAGATATATAAACAGCTTTTGATGGTTTCGGGTTTTGACAGATATATTCAGCTTGCAAGATGTTTCCGCGACGAGGACCTGCGGGCCGACCGTCAGCCTGAGTTTACGCAGGTGGATATGGAAATGTCGTTTGTTGATGTAGAAGATATACAAAATATTGTTGAGGGATATATAAAAACCCTGTTTAAAGAGGTCTTGGATAAGGATATTCTTCTTCCACTTCCGCGCCTCACCTATAAAGAGGCTATAGAACGTTACGGCTCGGACAAGCCTGATACGAGATTTGGTATGGAGATACAGGATATTTCCGACTTGGTTAAAACCTGCGGTTTCGGAGTGTTTACGGGAGCAATTGAAAATGGAGGCTCGGTCAGAGCTGTAATCGCCAAAAATGCCTCGGGCACATATACAAGAAAGGAAATTGACCGCCTTACTGAATTTGTGCGCGGAATAGGGGCAAAGGGACTTGCATATATAAGATGGAGCGAAGATACTCCAAACTGCTCGTTTGCAAAGTTTATGAAAGAGGAAGAACTTTCATCAATATATGAAAGATTAGGCGCCGAAAAGGGAGATGTAATATTTATTGTAGCAGATAAGGACAAGGTTGTACTTCCGACACTCGGTGCAATAAGGCTAAAGGTTGCAAAACAGCTTGATATAATTCCTGATACATTCAATTTCTTATGGGTTACCGAATTCCCGTTCTTTGAATATAACGACGAAACAGGCAAATGGGATGCAATGCATCATCCGTTTACAATGCCTATGGACGAATGCTTGGAGTATCTTGATACCGACCCCGAAAAGGTTATTGCAAAAGCGTATGATTTGGTTTTAAACGGCACCGAGCTGTCGAGCGGTTCTATAAGGATTACCGATTTTGAGCTTCAAAAGAAGATGTTTGACGCTTTAGGACTTACAGATGAGGAAATAGAGGCAAAATTCGGTTTTCTGGTAGATGCGTATAAATACGGCGCACCGCCTCACGGAGGCTGCGGAATAGGGCTTGACAGGCTTGCTATGATTATGTGTGATGCGCAGAGCTTAAAGGACGTTACAGCCTTTCCGAAAGTGCAAAATGCATCGGAGCTTATGTCAAATGCCCCGGGCTCCGTTGATAAAACACAGCTTGACGAGCTTTCAATAGAAATAATTGAAAAAAATTGAAAAATTTTGTAAAAAACTGTTTACATTTTGAAATATCTGTGATATACTTTTATCAATAAGTGGTTAGTCTTTAAATTCGATGCAGAGACATCGACAAGATAACACAGTATTCTCAGTAAAAGAGTGTATTATGCCTTGTCTGTTTTTGCGGACAAGGCATTTTTTAGAGATAACCGCTTAAAATAAAATTTTTTAGGAGCGTGATACTCTATGAAACTCATCTATGATGTACAGGACAAACCCAAATTCTCACAAGTGCTGATTTTTGCATTTCAACAGTTATTAGCAATCCTTGCTGCAACGATTGCAGTACCTGCGATTGTCGGTAACGGAATGTCACAGTCGGCAGCGCTTTTCGGCGCAGGCGTCGGAACGCTTGTTTACCTTGCGTTCACAAAGATGAAGAGCCCTGTTTTCCTTGGTTCATCATTCGCATTTTTGGGCTCAATGTTTGCGGCTTTTGCAGGCGCTGTATCAGTTGAGGCAGGATATGCAGGTATTATCATCGGCGCAATTTTTGCGGGACTTGTATATGTTGTAATTTCAATTGCGGTAAAAATTGCAGGCGTAAAATGGATAAATAAACTTATGCCGCCTGTTGTAATCGGACCTACCGTTGCAATTATCGGACTTTCCTTGGCAGGAAATGCCGTTGGCGATGCCCTCAAATTTGCTACAAATGACGGCGGAGTGTATGCTATGGGAGCAAAGGGCTGGATTGGATTTATCTGTGCGCTCGTAACACTCTTTACCGTAATGATTTGCTCAGTTTACGGGAAGAAAATGGCAAAGCTGATACCTTTTGTAATCGGTATCTTGGCAGGATATGCAGTTGCTGCAATATTTACTGTAATCGGAATAAATACAGGAAATGAAACCTTGCAAATTATTGATTTCTCGGCATTTTCAAGTATCCAGTGGTATCCTGATTTCACATTCTTAAATGCGGCAAAGGGACTTGCAGATATCGACGGAAAATATATAGCTACGATAGCTGTTGCATATATCCCTGTTGCATTCGTGGTATTTGCAGAGCATATTGCAGACCATAAAAACCTTTCTTCAATAATTGAAAAGGAACTTTTGGAAGAGCCTGGACTTCACAGAACACTTCTGGGTGACGGTATAGGTTCAATGGTAGGTGCGTTCTTCGGCGGCTGCCCAAATACTACATACGGCGAGTCAGTAGGCTGTGTTGCTATAACAAAGAATGCATCAATCATAACAATACTTACAACTGCAATTCTGGCAATTATATTCTCCTTTGTAGGACCGTTTGTAACATTCTTATCAACAATACCTGCTTGCGTAATGGGTGGTGTTTGCATAACACTTTACGGATTTATCGCAGTATCAGGTCTTAAGATGATACAAAATGTGAAGCTTGACGAGAACAAAAATCTCTTCACTGTTGCAATAATCTTAATATCAGGTATCGGCGGTATGACCCTCAAGCTCGGACAGGTAACATTAACTGAAGTTGCTTGTGCACTGATACTCGGTATAATCACAAACCTTGTTCTCTCAAAGGGAAAAGAGCAGGAATAATGGGCACTTTTAAAGAGTCCTGCTGTCTTTGACGGCAGGACTTTATCTTTTATTTGAGGTATAAGCATATGAAGATTAAAGCAAATCTTTTTGATGAAAATGCCGTAAGGCGTGCAATTGTGCGTATAGCGCACGAAATAATTGAAAAAAATGTGGGTGTGGAAAATCTTTGTATAGTCGGAATAAAAACAAGAGGCGTGCCTATAGCCGAAAGGTTAGCCGATGCGATTTTTAAAATCGAGGGTAAAAAAGTATTTGTAGGAACACTTGACATTTCCTTTTACCGTGATGATTTGACGCTTGCAGACGGGAATTCGCCTGTTGTAAAGAAAGAACCTGATTTTCCTATTACCGATAAAAACATAATACTTGTTGATGATGTGATTTATACAGGAAGAACGGCAAGAGCTGCGCTTGACGCCATTTTGTCAAAGGGCAGAGCGTCTAAAATTCAGCTTGCTGTACTGGTTGACAGAGGGCATAGGGAGCTTCCCATACGTCCTGATTATGTTGGTAAAAACGTGCCTACATCAAAAGGGGAGATTATAAAGGTAAATCTTCGCGAAACTGACGGCGCAGACAGCGTAGAGCTTTTTGAAAAGTAAAAAATACCGTGCTTGCGGTATTTTTTTTA
>JAFZNF010000182.1 GCA_017553025.1 Clostridia bacterium
AAGCCCAAGAGGAGGCTTATGACTATAAAATAAGCGAAGCGCCAAAAGGTGAGGAGAAAAAAGAAAAGATATCAAAAGGTAAGATTGCAAAGGGCATATTTTTCGGGATATGCTTTGTTGTATCATACATATTAAAGCTCACAGATATCTTTGGATTTAAGGGAAAATGTTACTTTTTCGGAGCAGGCGCAATAGTATTTTTGGCACTTTGCCTTAAAAATCTTATTCCTCAAAAAGAGCAAAAAAGGAATTCTTGGCGCCTTTATTCAAAAGGAATAAGAAAAAGAACACGCGGGGCATCTGTTATGATACTTTTGCTTATACCTCTTACAATATTTTTCGGTATCTATTACCTTGGTGACAGAAAATACTATTTTATAAGCCTTTTGATAGTGCTTGAAACTGTTTTGCCGTTTTTGGCGATGTTTGAAAACCGAAAGGCGCAGGCAAGAGAGATAGTCGTAATAAGCGTCCTGTGTGCGTTGGGTGTTGCAGGAAGAACAGCATTTTTTATGTTGCCTGAATTTAAGCCTTTACTGGCTATAGTTATAATTTCGGGCGTATGTATGGGCGGAGAAACAGGCTTTTTGGTAGGCGCTATGAGCGGATTTGTGTCAAACTTTTTCTTCGGGCAAGGTCCGTGGACGCCGTGGCAGATGTTCGCGCTGGGCATAATAGGGTTTATTTCGGGGGTTATGAGCGAATACGGCATTTTGGGAAGGTCAAGGTACCCGCTTTGCGTGTTCGGTTTTTTGTCGGCGCTTATTATTTTCGGCGGAATTATGAATCCCGCATCTGTTTTGATGGTAACGTCAAATCCGACAAAGGAAATGATTTATTCTGCCTTTTTGGTAGGCTTTCCCGTGGACTTAATACACGCTATGTCAACAGCATTTTTCCTTTGGTTTTTAGCTGAGCCTATGATTGAAAAGATAGAGCGTATAAAAACTAAGTACGGACTTTTGGAATTTAATAAAATTGACTAAAATTAATTCAAATTTCCGACATTTTTTTTGCGATACGCCATATTTTTCTCATTATTCCAAATTACCTTGACAATATGGGGCATTTTTGTTAGAATTAAAGAGAATAAAGGTCTTTTGTGACTGACGGAATTTTGCGGATTACCGCAAGGGAGCGAAAGACTGTTTAAGCCGACCGTCTGGGCACACGTGATTTTTAGGTATCATTGTGTGCTTTTTTAGTTGATAGGAGGGAATTATGAAAAAAGTAGGAATTGTGATGGGCAGTGACAGCGATGCACCCATAATCGAAAAAACGGTAGGGGTATTAAAGGAACTTGAAATCCCGTATGAGGTACATATCTATTCAGCACACAGAACACCTGAAAAGGTGCGCGAATTTTCAGAAAATGCGGAAAGCAGAGGTATCGGTGTAATTATAGCCGCAGCGGGTATGGCGGCGCACTTGGCAGGAGTTATTGCAGCAGGCACAACCCTGCCGGTTATAGGTATCCCTTGTAAATCAAAGGTATTAGACGGCATTGATGCTCTTTTATCAACAGTACAGATGCCACAGGGCGTGCCCGTTGCAACTGTTGCTATTGACGGAGGAATCAATGCTGCTTTACTTTCTGCCCAAATTCTTGCTGTAGGCGACGAAGAGCTTAAAAAAAGGTTAAAGGCAAGAAAAGAAGCTGAGGCAAAAAAGGTAATAGAAAAGAATAAAGACATTGAAAAAAGATTTTAAACGGAGGCGGAAATAATGGAAAAACGGGAACTATTGTATGAGGGCAAGGCAAAAAAAGTGTTCGCAACAGATGTGAAAGACGTGCTTTTGGTAGATTATAAGGACGATGCAACCGCATTTAACGGACTTAAAAAGGGCACAATTTCAGGAAAAGGCTCAATAAATAACAGAGTAACAAATTATATGATGAAACTTCTTGAAAAAGAGGGAGTAAAGACTCACTTTATTGAAGAGATTTCAGACCGCGAAACGCTTGTAAAAAGGGTGTCCATTGTACCGCTTGAGGTAATTATACGGAATATATCGGCAGGTTCGTTTGCCAAACGTTACGGAACGGAAGAGGGAATTGTCTTTGATGAGCCGACAATCGAGTTTTCATATAAAAATGATGAACTTGGCGACCCTTTAATAAATTCATATCACGCCGTAGCTTTGAAACTTGCAACAAGGGAAGAAATAGAAGAGATAAAAGCAATGGCTTTCAAGGTAAATGAAGTTATGAAAAAGTTTTTTGCAAGCGTTGGCGTCGACCTTGTGGACTTCAAGCTGGAATTCGGAAAACTTTCCGACGGTGAGATAGTTTTGGCGGACGAGATTTCTCCCGATACCTGCAGGTTCTGGGACAGCAAAACTCACGAAAAACTTGATAAAGACAGATTTAGAAGAGATTTGGGTAATGTTGAAGAAGCCTATAACGAAATGATGGGACGCATATTTTCAAAATAAAAAAGGGGATAAAAAATGGGCGGATTTTTTGGAGCAGTTAAGAAAAAGAGTGCAATTTTAGATGTTTTCTTCGGTACCGACTATCACTCGCACTTGGGTACTGTAAGCGCAGGAATTGCGTCGTACAGCAAAGAAAACGGAATTACAAGAAAAATTCATAATATTGAAAATGCGCCGTTTAGGACAAAATTCGGAGAAATAATAGGACATATGGACGGCACTTCGGCAATTGGGTGTATAAATGATACCGACCCTCAGCCTTTGGTAGTAAAATCAAGACTCGGAACATATGCCATCTGTTTTGTGGGCGTTATTAACAATGCAAGCGAGCTGGTTTTAGAGAATGTAGAAAAATTCGGTCAGATGACGGCTATGTCACACGGCGGAGTGAACACAACCGAGCTTTTGGCTTCTCTTATAAATTCTAAAAATAGTTTTCCCGAGGGGATTGATTATGCTTGGCAGAAGATACAGGGTACGGCGTCAATACTGATTTTGGAGGAGAACGGAAATATTATAGCAGCCCGGGATAAGTTCGGCAGACTTCCTGTAAATATCGGAAAGAATAAAGACGGATTTTGTGTTTCCTTTGAATCGTTTGCCTGTGAAAAGCTGGACTATCAGGAGGAGTACTTTCTGGGCGCGGGAGAAATAGTCGAAATCAGCGCAAACGGATATACCGTGCTTAAAAAGGCAGAAGAAAAACTTAAAATATGTTCGTTTTTGTGGTCATATTACGGATTTCCTACATCAAAATATGAGGGGAAAAATGTAGAAATTATGCGTTGTAAAAACGGCGAAATTATGGCAAAAAATGACGAAAAAGCGGGGATTTTGCCTGATGCCGACTTTGTTGCGGGCGTACCCGATTCCGGGACTCCTCACGCTATTGGCTATGCAAATGCAAGCCATATTTCCTTTGCAAGACCTTTCATTAAATATACACCCACCTGGCCGAGGAGCTTTATGCCCACGGCACAGAAAATGCGAAATACCGTTGCAAAAATGAAACAAATCCCTATAAGTGAGCTTATAGAGGGAAAAGAGCTGTTGTTTGTTGACGACTCTATAGTAAGAGGAACTCAAATCAGGGAAACTGTTGAGTTTTTATATGAAAACGGCGCAAAAAAGGTACATATGCGGTCTGCCTGCCCGCCTATAATGTATGGCTGTAAGTATCTCAATTTCTCGAGGTCGACCAGCGATATGGAGCTTATTACAAGAGCTACCATACTTGAAATAGAGGGCGAGGAAGGTTTTAAATATCTTGACGAGTATTCCGCATCAGAAACCGAAAGAGGTAAGAAGCTGCGCAGAGCAATCTGCGAAAAACTGCATTTAGGCTCGCTTGAATTTCAATCTCTTTCGGGACTTGTTGAGGCAATAGGCATAGATAAATGTAAGCTTTGCACATATTGCTGGAACGGCGAAGAATAAAAGGAGAAAGAATATGAACAGTGTTTCAAAATCGGACAGTTATAAAGAGGCAGGGGTTGACATAACGGCAGGATATAAGGCTGTAGAGCTTATGAAAAAGCATATTAAAAAGACTGTAACATCAGGTGTATGCTCGGATATAGGCGGGTTCGGCGGACTTTTTGAGCTCGATTTAAAAGAAATAAAAAATCCTGTTTTAGTAAGCGGAACTGATGGTGTTGGTACAAAATTAAAGCTTGCATTTTTAATGGACAAGCACACAACAGTCGGAATTGACTGCGTTGCTATGTGCGTAAACGATATAATATGCAGCGGTGCAAGACCTTTGTTTTTCCTTGATTACATCGCGTGCGGAAAAAACGTGCCTGAAAAAATCGCAAAAATCGTAGAAGGTGTGGCAGACGGATGTGTTCAGGCAGGCGCTGCGTTAATCGGCGGAGAAACTGCTGAAATGCCCGGATTTTATCCTGAAAATGAATACGATTTGGCAGGATTTTCGGTAGGTGTTGTTGATAAAAATAAGATTATAGATAATAAAAAAATGTTATCAGGCGATGTTATTATTGCAATCCCGTCAAGCGGAGTACATTCAAACGGATTTTCGCTTGTACGAAAGATATTTGACGTTGAAAAGAGTGATATTTCAGCAAAAGCAGCAGAGCTTGGCGGAAAAAGTATAGGAGAAACCTTGCTCACGCCGACAAAAATATATGTAAAACCGATACTTTCGCTGTTAAAAGAAATTGAAGTAAAAGGGATTTCACATATTACGGGCGGAGGATTTTACGAAAATATACCAAGGAGTATCCCTGACGGCTTGGGCGCAGTTATAAAGGACGATGCCATAAAGGTTTTGCCGATATTTGAGCTGATTGCAAAAAGAGGCGGTATAGGAAAACGGGAAATGTTTAACACATTTAATATGGGCGTCGGAATGAGCGTCATTGTTGGCAGCCAAGATGCGGAAAAGGCACTTAAAATTTTAAGAGAAAACGGCGAAGATGCGTATATAATCGGCGAAATTGCAAATTCCGAAGATAAAATAAGAATTTGCTGAAATCTGGGAGGTTAAAGGGTATGAACGATCCCGTAAGACTTGCAGTTTTGGTTTCAGGCGGAGGCACAAACCTACAGGCAATAATCGATAGCCAAAAGAGCGGTATTATAAAAAATGCACAAATTCAGCTTGTGATATCGAGTAACCCGAATGCATATGCCTTAATGCGTGCAAAAGAAAACGGAATAGCCCAAGAGGTTATTTCAAAAAAAGAATTTAAAACTACAGAAAAAACAGAAGAGCAAATAATGAAAACATTGGAGCAGTACGGCATAGAGCTTATTGTTTTAGCAGGGTATATGCAGGTTTTGAGCAAAAACTTTACGAAAAGGTATGAGGGAAGAATTATAAATGTTCATCCGTCCTTGATACCTGCCTTTTGCGGAGACGGTTTTTACGGACTGCGTGTGCACGAGGCTGCACTAAAAAAAGGTGTAAAGGTCACTGGTGCAACGGTGCATTTTGTAAATGAAATAACCGACGGCGGAGAAATAATTATGCAAAAGGCAGTCAGGGTTTTAAAAAACGATACGCCCGAAACCTTGCAAAAACGCGTAATGCAGCTTGCCGAATGGAAGATACTCCCAAGGGCGGTTGAAAAAATATCAAGAAAAATCATAAAGGAAAGGGAAAAGAAATGAATGTCTATGAAGTAAATGAAATTGATAAGCTGATTTCGCCAAATCCATATGTCGGAAGAGGTATAGTGATAGGCAAAACTCCTGACGGAAAAAAAGCCGCTATTGCGTACTTTATTATGGGAAGAAGCGAAAACAGCCGAAACCGTGTTTTTGAAGAGAGAGACGGAGCGGTATACACAAAAGCCTTTGATGAAAGCAAGGTAACAGACCCAAGCCTTATCATTTATGCGGCGGTAAGAAAGGTGCATAATAAACTCATTGTGACAAACGGCGACCAGACAGATACAATATATGACGGAATTAAGGACGGCAAGAGTTTTGCCGAGGCTCTTTCTATCCGCGAATTTGAGCCTGACAGTCCGAATTTTACTCCGAGAATAAGCGGTATGCTTAGCTTTTATAACAGTAACTTTACCTATGAAATGAGCATTTTAAAAAGTGCCGACAGTATGGGTACTGCGTGCAATAGGTACACCTTTTCCTATCCGTCAATTTCGGGACTCGGGCATTTTATACATACCTATGAGGGTGACGGAAATCCATTGCCGACATTTTTGGGAGAGCCAAAGCGTGTTAAAATGTATGATGACATTGATGAATTTGCCGATATTCTGTGGAAATCACTAAATTTTGAAAATAAAATTTCGCTTTATGTGAGATATACCGATTTGGAAACGGGCAAAGAGGAAAGCAGACTCATAAATAAGAATAAAAAGGAGAGCTGATATGAAAGAATTTGAATTAAAATACGGTTGCAATCCAAATCAAAAGCCGTCCAAAATATTTATGTCGGGCGGGGGAGAGCTTCCCATTGAAATATTAAAC
>JAFZNF010000183.1 GCA_017553025.1 Clostridia bacterium
ACAAATATCGCTCTCCCGTATCATAGCCTGATTGCGCTCTGCATAACTTGCAATGCCTGCATTTGATACGCCTTTTGGACAAATGCTGTCCTCAAAACCTGATAGTAGTATTTCCATTGTATAATCGTTTACTTCTTCATAGTCTTTCCTGAAGTGTATTCGCCTTATGTGCGGATACTCTTTTTTAAGTTCCGTCACAATGTCATAGCAAAGGCGGTTAAACTGCGAATGGTCGCCGAATATGAAATTTGTTATTCCATTCTGAATTAGCTTTGTCAGTAATTCATTAATATATTCCCTAATTTGAGGTGTATCATTGATTTTTCTGTGTCCTATAAAGCAACATGTGTGTTGATTATATTCACTCCTCATATTCATACCCCTGAAATAAAAAAAGTGCATAACCCATATTTCAGAGTTATGCACCGAAAAACGCATCAACTCCGACTTTAAGGTTACCACACTCTTAAATAACTTGCATATGTGCACATAGCAGTTTGCCGGAGCATACGCTTTTACCAAATAGCGTACCTGCTATGCACAAAATATATACAAGTTAATACAATTTTTCTATTTTAATTAAGAGTGTGGTATACATATTATAACACTAATTAATAAATTTTACAATATATTTTATAAATTTCGGGGTTTTATAGGGTATTTGATTTTCATCTTTATATTGATTTTTATTAAATTTTGATATATAATTTACCTGAGATTTTTTAAGGGAGCAAAAATATGATTTCACTATTTATTTCTCTTGTAGTATTATTTGTCGGCTACATACTTTACGGGAAGGTAGCCGAAAAGTTGTTTGCGCCTGACGACAGAGCTACTCCTGCCGTTACGGTAAATGACGGCGTGGATTTTGTTACTATGAAAACTTGGAAGGCGTTTTTGGTGCAATTACTGAATATCGCAGGCACAGGTCCTATATTCGGTGCGCTTATGGGTGCGGTATTCGGTCCTGTTGTCTTCCTTTGGATAGTGTTTGGCTCTATTTTGGGCGGTGCTGTTCATGATTATATGAGCGGAATGATAAGCTCACGTCATGAGGGCGCATCGATTGCCGAGCTGTCGGGCACTTATCTTGGAAAGACCGCAAGGGTGCTTATGCGTATTTTTTCGGTAGTGCTGCTGGTACTGTGCGGAACAGTATTTGTCACAAGTCCCGCAGGGCTTTTAGATAAGCTGACACCAGACTTTATGAACGGAACTTTCTGGACTGTTATAATTCTTGCATATTATCTGCTTGCCACACTCTTGCCGATAGATAAATTGATAGGAAAGCTCTACCCGATATTCGGCATATTGCTTATTACTATGGCAGTTTCTGTTATATGCGGTATAATGTTTTCGGGTGGCAAGTACATAATACCCGAAATTTCGCCGCAAAATCTGCACCCCAGCGGCACTCCCATATGGCCGTATATGTTTATTACGGTTGCCTGCGGTGCAGTTTCAGGTTTTCACGCAACACAATCGCCAATGATTGCCAAATGTATAAAATCCGAAAAGGAAGGCAGAAAAATCTTTTACGGCGCTATGATAAGCGAGTCGGTAATCGCTCTTGTCTGGGCTGCGGCAGGCGTAGCTTTTTACGGCAGCACACAGCTTTTGAGCGAGGCGCTTACAAGCGGTGCGTCAAATGTTGTATATGAAATATCAACAGGCGTACTCGGCTTATTCGGAGGCATACTTGCCGTCGCAGGCGTAATTGTCTGCCCCATAACTTCCGGCGACACAGCCTTTCGCAGTGCAAGACTCATTTTAGCAGAGAGCTTTTCGCTTAGTCAAAAGGCTATCAAAAACCGTCTTCTGATTACGATTCCGCTTCTTTTTACAGGCGGATTGCTCACATGGTTTGCGATTGTAAACGATAACGGTTTTCAGGTAATATGGCGGTACTTCTCGTGGAGTAATCAGACTTTGGCAATGATTGCGCTGTGGGT
>JAFZNF010000017.1 GCA_017553025.1 Clostridia bacterium
GTTTGGTGCTTGTAAAGTTACCGTTTTCCACTTTGAAATCCTTTGCGTGAAGCACGCAGATTTTGTCGGCAAGCAAGTCAAAGGTTTCGGTTATGATGTCATCCTGATTTTGATAATTATTTATATTTAAAAGATTAACGGGATCGAAAATGACTTTGACATTATCAGAATCAAGGTCATTTAATAGCCTTTTCATTTTTTCGGGCGTATTTATTACAAAGCAATGTACGCCCTCTATGCCTATATTTACGCCGCTTTCTTCTGCATAAGGTACAAGCTCTTTAAAGGTTTTTAAAACACGCTGATACGCCTCTTCCGAGTCTGTTAAGCCGTCCATATACCTGCCTGTTTCAGTTCCGACAACGATAGGCTTTAATACACTCGCATATCTTATCTTTTCTTTGAATTTTTCAATATCTGCATTTAATAGCTCATCATCGGGATTTGAAGGATTTATATAGCTTCCCAAAACGGCAATTTCCATATCTCCAAGCTGCTCTTTTATAGAATTTGCATATTCTTCCGTGAATTTTCCGGATTCAAAGCCAACAATACTCTTTTCCAAAACAAGCTGCAAATAACCTATATCAAGTTCCTTGCATCTTTTGCAAATATTGCAAAGCCCCGTTACCGAAACATCATGTCCTCTTATTCCCTTTTTCATACTAATTCCTTAACCTTTCCGTTGTAAACGCTTTTTAATTATATCCCTGTTTCAACAAAGCAATAGTTTTCATCCCATGCTTTTTCGGGGTTTGCCGCCCAGATGCAACGCTCTTTGAAGAAGCACCAGGGTCCGACAAAATGGCATTCGCCCTCCTTTAAGTGATGCGGTCCTGACATATTGCGGAGATTGTTTATAAGCGTGATTTCCGCCTTTTCCCTGCCCTTTACGCCAAAATCGGAAAGCGGCAGTCGGCTGTCGGTCAGCATTGTCTTTTCAATATTGCCTATTTTTACTTTTACCACATTTATGCCCTTTATGTCAAGGTCTAATACGGGATTTTCACCTTCTATCAAAAGTTCCGCTTCAAGCGTCATCTCGCCTGCAAAGAATGGATAGCCCTGCTGTTCGATATTTTGGGGATTTAATGCGGTATTTTGCTTTTCAAGTTCAAAGCCGCCCGTATATCTTACAGCATTTTTGTCAAGGGTTTCCCATTTGCCGTCGGTTTTGACCGCGAAATCGCCCAAAAGACAGATTGCCTCAATCTCCATATCATAAGAGAGTTTATTCTTCTCGCTCTCGAAAACCTGCGCTTTTTTAAGGTTCTCATAAAAGGCGTCCGACTGCACAAAATCACAGTCAAAGGAAATTATATTTTCGCCCTTTACAATATATTTGGATATGTCGATTTTCTGGAAGCTCTTATCGAGGAAATATCCGTTTGGCGTTTCCTTTATAACTTGTCCGTTTACCTTGATTTCAAACTTTTCGGGCGTTTCGCATACCAAGAAAAGCCTATTCGGAATATCATTGATTTTTATATGATAATCCTGATGAATTTTAACCATTTCTCCAAGTGCGTTTGCACGCTCTGCGATGCTTAATACATAGCCGTTTTTCTCTTGGAGTTTTCCGTCGAAATAGTAATCGCACCTATCAAGCGTCAATACATTCTGTACCGGCTTTTTGATTTTGAGTTCATTTTTGATTTCGATAAAGGTCGGCTCAACTTGGGTGTTTGGCACATTTTCAGTGCCGTCCTCAATTATCATAAGACTTCCCCAAGGCTCAAATCCGTGCTGTCCGTCAAAATCGCCCGTTTCGCCTGTGTAAATATCAAGCGCTTTGCCGTTTACATTTACTTTTGCGGTTTTTCTGTCCTTTGATGTGTTCACGAAATAGTGCAGGTTAAAGCCGTCAAATATGCGTTTTGTATAGGTGAGTTCCTTGTTATCGGTTACATTGTTTTCGGGGATTTCAACATCAATTTTCCCGCCGTTTTCGGCAAATTCCTTGAGCAGCTTTTGCGTATCAGGGAGCAAAAATTCACCGCAGGGATTTAAAACTACCGAATAGCTTTGCTTGCCGATTACAAGCTTGTCGCCGACAACTTTTGCATGGCGTTCCATTATTGTTTCGTCGCCAAGATGGAACAGAATATGTCTTTCTTCAAGGTCTTTTATGACAGCTAAAAACTTTTCGTTAAGCTCTTTAATTCCATCATTTTTATCATTGTCAAACATTGTCCATGCGGTTGTCATCGGGTGAATTAAAAGCACATCAGCCGTTTTTTCGCCCATTGAGAGAAGCATACCCTCTCTTGACATCGCATCAATGAATTTATCATATTCGCTCCACCATGGCTGCTGACAGTACATTGCAGGCGGATAATCGCGTTTTCTTATACCGCGAAGAGAATAGCCCTCCAAATGCTGACATAGCATATTTATTCCGTGTACCATCTGCCATTCATATATGCCTTTAAGCTCTGCAAAGCTGACATTATGACCGCATAAAGCAAAGGTTTCGGAAATTACCTTGTCCTTTCCGAGCTGTTCCGATACAGAAGACACATGCTTGGGCGTCAGACAGTCAAAAATCGGTCTTCCCAGCCAGTCCATACCGGGTA
>JAFZNF010000018.1 GCA_017553025.1 Clostridia bacterium
AGCGCAGCATTTAGCGAACTTGCGCACCTGAGCCGCAAAACTTGGGGATAAACAAGGGGCAATCCCCTTGTTTGCCTTTTGGTACTTTGTGGCAATACAAAGTACAGATACTTTATAATATCAAAAAAGCGTCACATTTGTGACGCATTTTTATTCATATTCATAATTTACAGGCGTTTTCCCCGCAAGCTCCAAATACATCTCGCACACCGTTGCCTCAACATACGGCATAACCAAAAATCCGCCGATACAGCAAAGCAGATTTGCCGCCAAATACCAAAGCATAAAGGAAAAAAGCAGCTTTACATACGCCCATTTATTACCTACCATCATTTCCTTGCTCTTAGAAAGTGCGCTTCTCCACTCGGTATTGGGGTTATCCGCCAATATGTAGGGAACAAGAGTATACTGAAGTTCTTTTATAATTGACGGGATTGCAAATATCAATGTGAAAACAAGCCATAAAAATACAATTATCAGCAATTTTGCACTGTCTATTACCGAACCTGTGTTCACTGCCAACGCCAGGCTCTCTATATCGCCTATGAAAAATGCCATAGCTGCAGTCGGCAGGATTGCAGGCAGCGACCACAAAAATATGAACGCATTTTTTACAAACTGGACGACTACAATATTTTTATACCCATCATTAAAGGGAGTCAGTAAAAGATCTAACCCCGCATCAGCCTTTGCATTTTCCGTCATAAATTTCTTAAGTCCCACGGATAAAGGTGACAGCACAAATATCGAGAGCGCTATTGTAATCACTGACAAAACTATAAGTATTGTGAAAACGGCAAGCACCTTCTGATACGGCATAGAGGAAAAATCAATGTTATTTAGCTTTCTTGTTGAAATTCCCAATCCGCCGCCAGAGAGCAGGTTTACTGCAAGGCAAGCCAAAAACACCCTTGAATAAGACCTCAAAAGTACGAGTTTAGCGCGTTCTTTAAGCTCTTTTCTGTTAAACATTTCTTATCAATCTGCCTTTCTATTCCTTTTTTTCTTCATTTATATTTTTTACCGTCAAAGACTCAATAAGCATAAATATAAGAACACCGAATATCAATATGAGTGCCCTGAGTGTACCGCTTTCTGCAAGCACAACTGCGGTTATCCCCAAAACAGCACTTATTGCATACAGTATAAACACCGTCTGTTTCTGCGAAAATCCCATATCAATCAGTCTGTGATGAAGATGTCCCCTGTCTGCAACCATAGGACTTTGTCCTTTCCAAATACGCCTTATCATTGCAAAAAGCGCATCAAAAAGCGGAAGTCCCAAAATTAAAAGCGGTACGGCAAAAGTTATTATCGCATAGCTTTTGAAAACGCCCTGAATAGACAGCGTTGCAAGCATAAATCCCAAAAATGTCGAGCCTGTATCACCCATAAATATTTTGGCAGGATTAAAATTAAAGGGCAAAAATCCAAAGCACGCACCCATAAGCGCTAAGCCGATTATCGCCGCAGAATACTCCTGTATGCGGAGCGCAATAAACACAAGGCTTACCGACATAATCGCAGATACGCCCGCCGCCAGACCGTCGAGTCCGTCGATAAAATTAACTGCATTTGTAATAAATACAATCCATACGACTGTTGCGCCTATCGAAAGCCACCACGGAAGCACAAGATACGGATTATCTGAAAAAATATTAGGATTTGTAAAGACCGTTATTCTGATATTCCCGCCTATTATAACCACAAGCGCTGCTATTACCTGAATAATAAACTTGAATTTTGCGCTTAAGTTTTTGCAGTCGTCTATAACCCCCATTACGACAATTATAAAAGCACCGCAAAGCGTTGCTATCAAAGCTCGCGAAAAGTAGGCAAAACAGCATATTGAAACGGCAAATCCGAAAACTATTGCTAATCCGCCACGTCTTGGAATAGGCCTTTTATGCATACGCCTGCCGTCTTTAGGTACATCTATTGCACCTATTCTGTATGCTAATCTATACACGATAGGCGTTGACGCAAAGCTGAACGCAAATGCGACTATAAAGGTCAGTATTAAAAAAATTGTTTCTTTCGTACTCATAGCAATCTCCAAAAGTGAGTTTTACAGCAAAAATCCCAGTTTCTTATATACCTTATTAAGAGTTTTTGAGGCAATATAGTCCGCTCTTTCAGCGCCGGTCCTGCAAAGCTCTTCCAAATAATCCTTGCTTTTTGAAAGCTCATCATATCGGGTTCTAATCGGTCTTATTTCTTCAACAACAGCCTCTGCAACCGCCTTTTTAAAATCACCATACCCGCAACCGGCATACTCCTCGGCTATTTTTTTCTCTGTACTCCCCGTAACAGCTGCCATTATTGTAAGCAAGTTATTTATACCTGCTTTTGTTTCATCATCAGGACGGTATTCGATTTTAGCTTCCGAGTCGGTTACCGCCGATTTTATCTTATTCGCCATAACGCTGAAATCGTCTAAAAGCGATATATACGCCTTTGGATTTTCGTCAGACTTAGACATCTTTTTGGTTGGCTCTGCAAGGCTCATAACCTTAGCGCCCGATTTGGGCATAAAGCCTTTGGGCACCTTAAATACAGGGTTTCCCTCTTTACAGTAAATACTGTTAAAGCGTTCTGCAATATCCCTTGTTATCTCAATATG
>JAFZNF010000019.1 GCA_017553025.1 Clostridia bacterium
CAGCGTGCAAGACCTCTTGCGGAGTTGCAAATCAGCCCTGCGAAAACACCTCGAGGATTAAGACACTGATAACAAGAAATCTGACGAACTGTGAGGGCGGCTGCGGCGAGTGCCAGACATCGTGCCAATCGGCGTGCAAGACCTCTTGCGGAGTTGCAAATCAGCCCTGCGAAAGAGAATAACTTAAAATGCATAAAATATCGGCTGAAATTCAGCCGTTATTTTTTAGAGAGGGATTTTAAATGGTACATCAGTATAAGCAAAACGGATATAACATTGTAATAGATGCATATAGCGGTTCAATTCATTCGGTAGATGATGTCGCCTATGACATTATCGGAATGTATGAAACAAGTGAAAAGGAAGAAATTATAAAAGAAATTACTGAAAAATACGGTATAACAGCAGAGGAGGTTCTTTCTTGCCTTTCTGACATAGAAAAGCTAAAGCAGGAAAAACAGCTTTTCTGTGATGATATTTATGAGGATAAGGCGGACGTTTTAAAGGGGAAAAACAATGTCATAAAAGCACTTTGCCTCCACGTTGCCCATACCTGCAATCTAAACTGCAGTTATTGTTTTGCGGGGCAGGGGAAATATAAGGGCGACCGTGCTGTTATGAGCCTTGATACAGGCAAACGCGCCATAGATTTCCTTATAGAAAACTCGGGAACACGCAAAAATTTAGAGGTTGACTTTTTCGGCGGCGAACCGCTTATGAATTTTGAGGTGGTAAAGGAGATAGTAAAATACGCAAGGAGCAAGGAAAAAGAACACGCAAAGAATTTCCGTTTCACGCTTACCACAAACGGCATTTTGCTTGATGATGAGGTAACCGACTTCTGCAACAGGGAAATGAATAACGTTGTTTTGAGCCTTGACGGAAGGCGGGAGGTGCACGACCGCTTCAGAAAGGATTATTTGGGGCGCGGAAGCTATGATGTGATTGTGCCGAAATTTCTGGACTTTGTGAAAAAACGAGGGGATAAGAGCTACTACATACGAGGGACATACACTCATAAAAACACTGATTTTACAAATGATATTCTGCATATGGCGGATTTGGGATTTAAAGAACTCAGTATGGAGCCTGTAGTTTGTGCGCCCGGCGACGAGTGCGCTCTTACAAAAGAGGATTTGCCGATTTTATTCCGTCAGTATGAAATTCTTGCAGACGAGATGATAAAACGCAGCCGCGAGGGCAGAGGCTTCACATTTTATCACTATATGATAGATTTGGAAAACGGTCCTTGCATATATAAGCGCATCTCGGGCTGCGGCTCGGGTACGGAATATATGGCGGTAACGCCCTGGGGCGAGCTTTATCCCTGCCACCAGTTTGTAGGCGATGAGAGTTACAGTATGGGCAACATCTGGGACGGTGTTACAAACACAAGTCTTCGCGAAAAATTCAGAAAATGCAACGCATATTCAAGACAAGAATGTAAAAATTGCTGGGCAAAGCTTTATTGTTCGGGCGGCTGTGCCGCAAACGCATATCACGCAGCAGGCGATATAGGTAAAATTTATGAATACGGCTGCGAACTGTTTAAAAAGCGTATGGAATGTGCCATAATGATACAGGTAGATAAGGTAAGCAAGGGATTTTGAGATGATAAGATTATTTGATGAGGACAGCTATATAAGTGAGTTTTCGGCGGAGGTAAAAAAGTGTACCGTCTGCAAAGACGGGTATTTTGTTACGCTCAGCCAAACCGCATTTTTTCCGACGGCAGGAGGTCAGGAATGTGACAGCGGAACTCTTGACGGCGAAAGTGTTTTGTCGGTCATTTGCGAAAATGATGAGATATATCATCTTGTAAAAAATCCGATTGAGGAGGGTAAAACAGTAACGGGCAGGCTTTACTGGGAAGAGAGATTTCGTAAGATGCAGCATCACAGCGCCGAGCATATAGTATCGGGACTTGCATTTTCGCATTTTGGGCTTGTAAATACGGGGTTTCACTTAGGAAAAGATGATGTAACGATAGATTACGGCGCAGAAATTATCGAAAATCAGTTAGAAGAACTCGAAACCCTTGCAAATGAAGTCGTTTTTAAAAATCTTGAAATTATTGCAAGCTATCCGAAAGAGGAGGAGCTTAAAAATATAAATTACCGCAGTAAAAAAGAAATTCTGGGAAAAATAAGGATTGTGACAATCCCGGGCGTTGATGCTTGTGCCTGCTGTGCGCCGCACGTAAAACGGACGGGCGAGATAGGTATTATCAAGTTTACAGATATGATGCGCCATAGGGGCGGAGTCAGAATAAGAATGATTTGCGGAAAAGACGCGCTTTTGGACTACTGTAAAAAGCAAAAAAGTGTATATAAAATCTCAAAAATGCTTTCTGCGCCTTGCGAAGGGGTTTTTGATGCAGTTTTAAAACTTTCGGGCGGACTTTCGGAGCAAAAAAGAAAAAACGCACAGCTCACATATGAGCTTGCGCTTTGCGAAATTAAAAGCATACCCGAAACAGAGGGGAATTTTATTATGTTTTCAGCCGTTTGCGATAAAAATGCCCAAAGAATGATAGTAAATGAGGCGAAAAACCGTGTCGGAGGAGTGTTTGCACTGCTTTCGGGCGATGATGAAAACGGATACTCCTATATAATAACTGCAAATAGAGGCGTCTTGGAGTATGTAAATAAGCTAAATGCCGCACTTTCAGGAAAGGGCGGAGGCAGAGGCGACACGGCGGAGGGACATTTTTTTGAAAAACGCGGAAAGATAGAGGCGGAATTTAAAAGTTTATAGTTTTTTGCATATTTCTTCAAGTTCCATATCGCGGGGAAGAGGAGCCGTTATTGTGATAGGCTCTTCAGACAGCGGGTGAGGAAAACATACGCTTCTGCAATGCAGACGTATTCTCTCGCCAATAACCTCTTCTCCATATAGGAAATCCCCGTAAATCGGCGTGCCGATGTATGATAAATGCAGACGTATTTGATGCGTTCTGCCTGTTTTGGGAAACAATCTTAAAAGACTGAGGTTTTCGAGTGTTTCGGTTACCTCATAATCGGTAACGGCGGTTTTTCCGTCAGGTGCGATAACCCGTTTTATAATCCCTTGTTTCTCACGTTTTATAGGAGCAGAAATTGTGCCGTGCATATCCTTTGGAATACCCACACATACAGCCATATATTCCTTTTTAAATTCACCGTTTTTTATTGAACGTGAAATACGCTCGGCGCACCAAGCATTTTTTGCGACAATTAAAACGCCTGATGTGTCGCGGTCAAGCCGTGACGGGGCACGGAAGGTAAACGGAATATCACGGAAATAGTATAAAACAGCATTTGCCAGTGTGTCTTTTGTATGATAAACACTGGGATGAGTAGGCATTTTCGGGGGTTTTGCAATAGCCAGCAAATCCTCGTCTTCATACAGTATATCAAGCGGTATATTCTGAGGTGTTATATTTTCCGATGCCTTATCAAAAAGTGTTATTTTTAATGTGTCGCCCAAGGAGACTTTTTTGTTCACAAATTCTTTCTTTCCGCAAAGGGTTATACCATTACCTTCTTTGAGTGCAGTGATGAGATTTGATGAAAATCCGAAATGGTTTTTCAGTATATATTTTATATCGTATCCTGCAAGATTTTCAGGAACATTCAGTATAAATTCGCGCATAAATCCACCTCATTTGACTTATTATATCACGTATTCCCAATGATTTCAAATATATTAAAAAGCCTTGCAGGCTATTGACCTTGTTGGCAAAATATGATAAAATAAATCCGACTGTAGTGATAGAGGAGAGATTATAATGAAAACAAAAATGACTACAAAAGAGCTTACGCTTGCATCAATACTTACAGCAATAGTTTTCGTTTTGCAGTATTTTGGCTGTGTAATAAAATTCGGGACATTTTCAATATCGACAGTTCTTATTCCGATAGTTATCGGCGCGGCAACTTGCGGCTCTTGGGTGGCAGCGTGGCTTGGATTTGTTTTCGGAATAGCAGTGCTTGCAAGCGGTGATGCGGCAATCTTCTTAGCTGTAAGTGTGCCCGGTACTATAATAACGGTACTTTTAAAGGGTATCGGCTGCGGTTTTGCAGCAGGGATTGTGTATAAGGCTGTAAAGAAGATTTCAAATGAATATTTGGCAGTTATAGCCGCGGCTATAGTATGCCCTGTCATAAATACAGGCATTTTTCTGCTCGGCTGTCTGGTATTTTTTATGGATACCGTATCGCAAATAGCACTGTCTGCAGGCTGGGAGGGGAGCACGGCACAATTTATGATAATTGCCTTTGTTGGTGTGAACTTTTTGGTTGAAATGGGCATAAATATATTTTTCACTCCTATCATAGTCAGACTTTTAAAAATAAAAAACAGTTAGGGAATACTATGTGGTGTGCAGATGAATGGAAGGACTACATTTTAATAGACGCAGCAGGCGGAGAAAAACTTGAGTATTGGAAAAACGTTCTCCTGAGGCGTCCCGAACCGCAGGCAATCTGGAGCGGGAAGGCAGATGAGCGGCTCTGGAACAAGACCGACGCGACATATAGAAGAAGTAATAAGGGCGGCGGACATTGGGAGATTTTTAATAAGAAAATGCCCGAACGCTGGACGGTAAGCTATAAAAATCTGACCTTTAACATAAAACCTATGGGGTTTAAGCACACAGGACTTTTTCCTGAACAGGCGGTAAATTGGGACTGGTTTTCCGAGATTATAAAAAAAGCGGAAAAGCCTGTGCGTGTATTAAATCTCTTTGCTTATACAGGCGGTGCTACCGTTGCGGCGCTGTCAGCAGGCGCGGAGGTTTGCCACGTTGATGCATCGCGCGGAATGGTTGCCTGGGCAAAGGAAAATGTTGAAAGCTCTGGACTTTCTGCAAAACCTGTAAGATATATAGTTGACGACGTTAAAAAGTTTGTTGCGCGCGAAGAGCGGCGCGGAAAAAAGTATGATGCTGTTATTATGGACCCTCCGTCTTACGGCAGAGGACCCTCAGGCGAGCTCTGGAAGATAGAGGACGAGCTTTATCCGCTTATTGAGGATTGTATGAAAATACTTTCGGAAAAGCCGCTGTTTTTCCTTATAAATTCATATACAACAGGGTTTTCAAAGACTGTTTTGGAAAATACGGCAGAGCTTACATTAAAGAAGAAGTTTGGCGGCGCTTTAGAATGTGATGAAATAGGACTTATGATGCAGGACAAAAATATGGTTCTGCCTTGCGGAATAAGCTGCCGATGGAACGGAAACGGATTGTTATGATTGATGCGAAAAATATAAGTTTTAGTTATGATGAAGATGAGCCTAAAAGGTATGTTATAGAAGATTTGAGCCTCCATATCGAAAAAGGCAGCTTTGTGGCTGTTCTGGGGCATAACGGCTCAGGAAAATCCACACTTGCAAAGACATTTAACGGAATTTTGCTGCCCGAGGGCGGTGCAGTTTATGTTTTGGGTATGGACACAAAGGACGAAAGCAAAATTTTTGATATAAGAAGCAGTGCAGGTATGGTTTTTCAAAACCCCGACAATCAAATGGTAGCGGCAATTGTTGAGGACGAGGTGGCATTTGCACCTGAAAACCTCGGCGTTCCGTCAGAAGAAATCAGAAAACGGGTTGATGAATGTCTTTGCATTGTAAATATGTCAGAATTTGCAAAAAGCTCGCCTTCAAGACTTTCTGGAGGACAGAAACAACGCGTGGCAATAGCCTCAGTACTTGCTATGGAGCCAAAGTGTATTATTTTGGACGAGCCTACGGCAATGCTTGACCCAAAGGGCAGGCGCGAGGTTATAAAAACAATTAAAAAGCTCAATAGAACGCGTAATATGACGGTGGTTTTAATAACACATTTTATGGAAGAGGCGGCGGTTGCCGACAGAGTGGTTGTTATTGACCACGGGAAAATCGTTATGGACGATGTTCCAAAGAAAATTTTTGCGGAAGTTGAGAAAATAAAGGGACTCGGTCTTGATGTACCCCAGGTAACCGAGCTTGTTTTTGAGCTCAAAAAACAGGGAATTGACCTCCCTTGTGATATTATAACGATTGAAGAGTGCGAAGAGGCAATTATTGAGAAATTAAAGGTGGCAAAAAATGATTAAAGTATCGGGGCTTACGTACATTTACCAACAAGGTATGCCCTTTGAAAAAAAAGCAATAGATGATGTCAGTTTTGAAATACCGACAGGTGATTTTTTGGCAGTAATAGGGCATACAGGCTCAGGAAAATCTACCTTGGTACAGCATTTTAATGCCCTTTTAAAGCCGACTTCGGGCAAAATAGAAATAGACGGCATTGATATAACCGACCCAAAAACAAACCTTATGCAGATAAGGAAAAATGTAGGGCTTGTTTTTCAGTATCCCGAGCATCAGCTTTTTGAAGAAACGGTATATAAGGATATAGCATTCGGACCCAAAAATATGGGACTTTCGGATACGGAAATAGAGGATAGAGTTTTAAAAGCCGCGCAAATGGTAGGGTTATCCGAAGAACTTCTCGAAAAATCCCCGTTTGAGCTTTCTGGAGGTCAGAAACGGCGTGCGGCTATTGCGGGTGTACTTTCAATGAATCCGAAGGTGCTGATTTTGGACGAGCCTACGGCAGGACTTGACCCGAAAGGCAGAGATGATATTTTGGGAAGACTCTCTATACTTCACAAGGAAAATCCGCAAATGACGATTATGTTTGTATCACATTCTATGGAGGACGTGGCAAGACTTTCAAAGCACGTACTCGTTATGGAACGAGGTCATATTGCAATGTACGGCGAGGTGGCGGATATATTTGCAAAAAGCGGGGAGCTAAGAAAAATAGGTCTTGATGTACCCCAGATTACAGAGCTTACGCACCGTCTTATAAATAGGGGTATAAACATACGCCCCGACATTTACACGGTAGGATTTGCCTCCGAAATATATGCAAGGCTTATAAAGGAGGCGGAAGATGTTTAAAGATATAACAATCGGTCAGTACGTTGACGGAAATTCCGCAATTCACAAAATGGACCCGCGCGTCAAAATTCTTTTGTCGATAGTGTATATTATAATCCTTTTCGTAATAAATTCGCTTAAGGCATATGTGTTTTTCGGCATCTTTACCTTAGCGCTTGTTCTTCTTTCGGGGGTGCCTTTAAGGTATATCATAAAAGGTCTTAGACCTATGCTGTATATTTTGATTTTTACTGCGGTTATAAACCTTTTTATGACGGGGGGCAGTACAGTTTTATGGAGATCTGCTTTATGGAGTTCCGTTAAAATAACAAAAGAGGGCGCACAAGCGGCGGTACAAATGATTTTAAGACTGGTGTTTTTGGTTACGGGGACATCGCTTTTGACACTTACTACGACACCGATTATGCTGACCGACGGAATAGAACAGCTTTTAAAGCCTTTTGAGATAATAAAGGTGCCGTCGCACGAAATTGCGATGATGATGACTATTGCAATAAGGTTTATTCCCACACTTTCTGAGGAAACCGATAAGATTATGAAAGCGCAGATGGCAAGAGGTGCGGATTTTGAAAGCGGAAATATTTTAAGGCGCACAAAGGCGATGGTGCCTATACTTGTACCGCTTTTTATAAGCGCATTTAAACGGGCAGACGACTTGGCGGTTGCTATGGATTCGCGATGTTATAACAGCGCAAATAAGCGCACGCGTATGAAGAAAATGAAAATGACGTGGATTGATGCTGCAGCGGCTGCGGTTATGCTTGTGTTTTGTATGGCAGTAATCATTATCCAAAGATTTTAAGAGGCAGATACAATGCGTAATATAAAGCTTATCATACAATATGACGGCACTATGTATCACGGCTGGCAGATGCAGAAAAATGCGCCTACCGTGCAGGAGGTGCTAAGCTGTGCCGTAAGCAGGGTTACGGGGACAAAACCGCAGATAACAGGCTGCAGCAGAACGGACGCGGGAGTTCACGCTAAAAGGTTTGTCTGTAACTTTAAAACAGAATCCAAAGTACCTTGCGAGCGTCTTCCCTTAGCTCTTAACACATATCTTCCCAAGGATATAGTCTGCCTTGGCGCAGAAGACTGTGACGGGAAGTTTAACGCACGGTTTTCCGCAAAGAAAAAGTGCTATACCTATTACATTTTTAATTCCAAATTGCCTGATGCATTTTTATGCGACTATTCCTGGCATTTCCCCTATAAAATTGATATGGAAAATATGAAAAAAGCAGCCAAGGCATTTATCGGCAGGCACGATTTTGCGGGGTTTTCCGCAAGCGGAGGCTCAGTATTGACGACGGTGCGTGAAATCTATTCCTTAGATGCAGAAAAAAACGGGGATTTAATAAAAATCACAGTAACGGGAAATGGATTTTTATACAATATGGTGCGTATCATTGCGGGAACGCTTGCCTTTTCAGGTTGCGGGAAAATCAATCCCGAGAGTATTCCTGAAATAATAGAATCGCGTGACCGCAAAAGGGCGGGCATAACTGCCCCCCCGCAAGGATTGTTTTTGACGGAGGTGTATTACGATGAATAAGAGAAACGGACTTTTAAAGATTTTTTTGGTCATACTCTGTCTTTTCTTCGTATCTGTATTTGCGCTTATCGAATCGGGTGAGACTCCTGCATTCGTAACGGCATACAAAAACAATTTTAAGCGAAATATAAGCGGCATATGCGGATTTCTGAATATAAAGCTGCCTATAGAAACACAGCTCTATCTGGACGATATGTCAGAACCCGCGCAGAAACCGCAGATGACTCCTGCCTACATAGAGGACGCGGAAAACGAGGAAACAAAACCCGCAGATTATGAGGAAGAAACGATTTCCGCAAAGAAAGGCGATGAGGAGCTGACGATAAGGGAGGAAGCAAAAACAGCCAAAAATCTGCCTACCGCATTTTCAGCTGCGGCAAATACAAGGTTTGAAATATATCAAAACGGTATAATATGCGCCAACGAAACGGTTTACGCACGCTTTTCAAATGAAGCTAAGCTTTTGTGGAACGAAAAAATACAAATGCAGGAGCCTGTTCTTAAAACAAAGGGAGATTATGTGCTTGTAAGTGAAACAGGCGCGAAAAAAATAAGTCTTTATAGGGGCAAAAAACTTATGTTCACTGCCGAAACGGAGGGAAACATTCTGACGGCTGATTTGTCGGAAAAAGGCGATGTTATCGCAGTAACGGGGAAAGAGTATTATAAAGGTCAGGTTGTGGTTTTCAACAAAAGCGGAAAAAGAATATTCGTTTGGGATTCAGGCTCTTACAGTATTTTAGATGCAGCGATATCGAAAAACAGAAAGGTTGCAATTTCACTTTTGAATACAGATGAGGGTGCAAGCAGTATAATACAGGTTTTTGATGTAAAAGGAAACGATATATGCAAAACAGATACATTTTCTGATACTGTTTTCTTTGAAATCGGCTTTGACGGTGAAACTTTGTCGCTTCTTTCGGAGAGTAAGTGCGTAAGTATGAGCATTAAGGGGAAAATTAAGTGGGAGTATAATTTTGACGGACGAAAAATAAAGATGTGCAGCAGAGCCGAAAACGGGAACAGAGCCATTTTGTTTGACAATGACGGAATAGGCGAAATTGTTGTATTAAAAGCGAACGGCAAGGCATATCCGCCGATAAAAACCGAAACTATGCCCGACACTATTAACATTAAATCAAGATATGTAGCATATAATAACGGCAGAAATGCAATTTTAACCAACTATAATGCCACAAGGATACTCGCATCTGAATGCGGCGGTGATATTAAGCAAATTTATATAACGGGTTCGGACAAGGTTTTTTGTGTATATGGCGCGAGCGTGCAGGAACAAACGCTTAAAAAGCTGCCGAAAGTAATAAAGCAGGAATCTGACTAAAAAAGGGGCGTAATTTATGAATTATATCTGGGACGGCATACTTATTCTTGCCGCTATCTTATGCATAGTTTTTTCTATGAAAAAAGGGTTTATAAGTGCCTCAAAAAGCATACTGGCACTTATCCTGACAGCCGTTTTATTTTCTTCAATGCAACCCCAGGTGCTTGGCATACTTCAAAGCACTGCGGCAAGCGACGGTATAAGGAATGCGGTGTCAAAAAATATTTCATCGGCATATCAAAAAAAGCAGCTTCCTGAAGATGCCGATACAACCGATACCCAAAATGCCGAACAAATATGCACATCTTTGGGCTTTCCAAGTTTTATGGAAAACAGTATAAGAAAAACCGTAAGCGGTATGACAGAAATTAAAAATAATGTTATGGAAGTCATAACAGATGCGGTAACGCTTATGATTTTGAAGGTTATAGCTATGCTTTTGGTATTTTTGCTTGTGCGGATTTTTGTTTTTCTGCTTCTTAAAATACTTGAAAGCCTGTTTGAACTTCCCGGACTTAAAATGATAAATAAAACCCTGGGTGCGGTACTTGGCGTGATAAATGCACTCTTGCTTATTTACATAATCTGCGGAGCGGTCAGCCTTTTTGCGCCTGCCGAAAAGCTGACGCTAATCGAGGAAACCGTAAAAAGCACGTATTTGCTGAAATACTTTTATGAAAACAATCTTTTAATGTCGCTGTTTATTTAGAAGGTGGTAGATATGGAAAATACAGAGTTTAAAGAAATGACGAAAGAAGAGCTTAAACAAATTGCTCAAGGTCTTGGAATAGAGAAAATATCTGCTTTAAAGAAAGATGAGCTTATTTTGGCTATTATAAAAAAGCGTGAGGAAACAGAGGAAAAGGAAAAGCCGAAAAAAAGACAAAGACCGCAGGAGGCTATAGAAGTCTGCGGAGTTCTGGACGTTATGGCGGACGGATTTGGCTTTTTGCGGATTGACGGATATAAGCCGAGCGAGGGCGATATTTATGTGTCGCCTACACAAATAAGACGTTTTAATCTGAAAACGGGCGATGAAATAACAGGTGACGCCCGTCCGTCACAGGAGGAGGATAAGTATTCGCCTCTGCTGTTTGTCAAAAAAATCAACGGCGACAGCCTCGAGATTGCGCTTAAAAGAAAAAGTTTTGAAAAACTGACGCCTGTATACCCCAAGGAAAAGCTGATTTTGGATACAGGGGAAAAGGAAAGGTATGCATCAAGGCTTTTAGATGTTATCGCGCCTATCGGAAAGGGACAGCGCGGAATGATTGTGGCACCGCCAAAGGCAGGAAAAACTACGCTCATAAAACAGATTGCCCAGTCTGTATCAAAGAATTACCCGTCGGCAAAGCTGATAGTCCTCCTAATTGATGAGCGCCCCGAAGAAGTTACCGATATGCGGCGTTCTATCTGCGGAGAGGTCGTTGCGTCAACCTTTGACCAGACCCCTGCAAATCATACAAAGTGTGCGGAGATGGTGCTTGAACGTGCTATGCGCCTTGTTGAGCAAAAAAATGATGTTGTGATACTTTTGGACTCTATAACAAGGCTTGCACGGGCGTATAACCTGACGGTAACCCCGACAGGAAGAACGCTTTCGGGCGGACTTGACCCTGATGCTCTTATAAAACCCAAAAAATTCTTTGGCGCTGCGCGGAATATCGAAGAGGGCGGAAGCCTTACCATACTTGCAACCGCTTTGGTAGAAACGGGTTCGAGAATGGACGAGGTCATTTTTGAAGAATTCAAGGGTACGGGAAATATGGAATTAAAACTCGACAGGGGACTTCAGGAGCGGAGAATATTCCCTGCGATAGATATATTAAAATCGGGTACCAGAAGAGAAGAAGAATTGCTGTCTGAGAGGGAAACAGAGGCGGTATGGGCAATCCGCAGAAGTTTAAATGCACAGAACACTTATGACACAATGGCAAGAATTCTTCAGTTTTTGAAAAATACCGATACGCACAGAGAATTTGTTGATTTGATACTGAAATATTACAAAAAATAGTATAAGGTTATAAAAATCGGACGTGCCGAATAAAATATATAAGAAGGAGAGGTGCCGTTTTGAAAAGAATAGCATTTTTATTGGCAACATTTTTGGTTTTCACGGGAGTTTCGTCTGTTTTTGCAGAGGAACTTGTACCAGACGTCAAGTCTGCCTTTTTAATGGAGCCGTCGACGGGTACGGTTATATATGAACAGAATGCAGATGAGAAACTCCAGATAGCAAGCGTCACGAAAATTATGACAATGCTGCTTGTTATGGAGAGAATTGACGAGGGAAAACTTGCGCTTACCGATATTGTTACAGCAAGCAAAAATGCCCAAAGCTACGGCGGTTCGACTATGTTTTTGGAGGCAGGCGAGGAACTTACCGTAAACGATATGTTAAAGGGTATAGCGGTTGCAAGCGCAAATGACGGCTGTATCGCTATGTCCGAGCATATTGCAGGCAATGAGGAAGCGTTTGTTGAGATGATGAATAAACGTGCACAAGAGCTGGGTATGGAAAATACCGTTTTTGCAAACTGTAACGGTCTTGATGATGACGTTGATGTGAGCCGGGCGCATTCAACGGCAAGAGATGTTGCAAAAATGTCGGCTGAGCTTATGAAACACAAAAAAATATTTGATTATACGATGATATGGACCGATTCTTTGCGGGACGGGAAATTCCTGCTTGCAAATACAAACAAACTTATTCACAACTATCAGGGCGCAACGGGACTTAAGACAGGCTCTACAACAAAAGCAGGCTGTTGCTTGAGCGCCACAGCATCAAGAGGCGGAATGGAGCTTGTTGCAGTAGTTTTAGGAGCGCCTACAAGCGATATACGTTTTTCGTCGGCAAGCAAACTGCTTGATTACGGATATTCAAACTATGAAATAGATAAAATGGTTGAAGCGGGCGAGCCTATGGGTGCGGTA
>JAFZNF010000184.1 GCA_017553025.1 Clostridia bacterium
AAAAAGCGTCAAATTGACGCTTTTTTTTAATTGCTTTGTATTTGTGCATATTACATATCAGTATAATCGTCAGCAATAATAATATCCTCTTCTTTGGTTTCTTGATGATTTGGGTTGCTTAGCATTGTATCTTCTAGAGATGTTTTTAGCTTTTCGCAACAGGGCTTAAAGGAAACATATGTAAGTCCGCCACCAATAACCCCACCGACAACTGGTATCGCTTTTTTGAAAAAGCCTGCAAACACTTCTTTTGTCATCTTAATGCCAAACCACTTAGATGCATTTTTTACAATGGGATAAATAGTTCCCTTTGTAAGAGCTGCTTTCATAAGTTTTTTCTCTACGCCGCAAGCAAGTGCTTTTGCCATTGCTTTTATGGCGTTATTTGTACCTGCTACACCATACATAACACCCAAACATATAATAAGAATATTAAGAGTTTCCGAATCGAAGTTTTTGCCTTCGGTTTTTAAGTTTATTTCAGGGAAACCATATAAATACATCAATTTTTGGGCAGCTCTTAACATATACCCGTAGTATTGGATAATGTCAGCGGGAATTGTGGCAGCCATTGCAACACCACCGGGAGTGCCGAGCGCAACAGAAATGCTTGTTACACAGTTTCTTTCAAATTTTATAACTTCATCTGCAATAGAATTGACTTCTTCAAGAGAAATGCCAGCGTTTGCAGGTGTAGACGATATGGCACGCTCAATGGTTTCCGCCGGATACCTTTTCATAAATTCCTTTGAAAGAAATTCGTTCCTGTTTATACTTACTCCAGGGTTTTTTAAACTAAGAATGATTATGTCCTCTATGTCTACTTTTCCATCTCCCGTCATATCAATTTTTGAAGTGACAGTATCTTTTGATTTGGAAACTATATCCCTTGTCTTATCGGATATATTTGCTGCAATATTGCCTGCCTTGCCTGCGAAGTTTTCTAATCCCTCGTTAATTTTTTTCTTGTCAAACCTCATAACAAAACTCCTTTATTTATTTTTCTTCCTTTGTTAAATATAAATAAAACTCTTTCTTAATTAGGTAGCGAATTAGTATCCATATGAACCACAGACCACCTGTGCCCGCAATTAGAATTAAATCTAAAATCAATCTCCAAAAACCGTGATTTTTAACCATTTATAACACCTCTTAAAATTTAATAGATCTTTTGTTCATCAAAAGCCCTTGTAAATTTTGCGTAAAACTAATTTGACTCTGACGCTTTTTTCAGTCTTTTGTAAATAATTACGGCGAGTGAAAGCTTTAATAAATCGGGAATAATAAATGGCATAACGCACACGGCAAAGGCTTTTAAAATACTCATATTCCCTTTGTAAATTGAGAACCATACCGTGCCGAAAACGTAGCATAGCAAAAGTCCCAAAATTAGCGATATGACAGAGGTTTTAAGAGATTTTCCGAACAGGTGCTCAAAAACCATATACACTATGCCTGTTAGCAAAAATCCAAGCATATAACCGCCGGTAATTCCGAAAAGATGTCCCATACCGCCCGAAAATCCTGAAAATACAGGAAGTCCCAAAGCTCCCAAGAGCAGATATACCCCGATTGATACAGTTCCTTTTTTTCCGCCTAAAAACAAAAGAGCAAAAAATATTCCGAAAGTCTGCATTGTAAAGGGTACTGCGCTTGGTATAGTAAGCCACGCGCAAAGTGTGATTATTACGCTCATAAGAGATATGTAAGTCATTGATTTTAAGTTCATTTTTGTCGCCTCATTTTATTTTTGACATTACAACGGCTAAAATTCCGTTCCCCGCGGAAATTGTAATGTCCTCAATCCATTCATTGCTTATACCGAGGGTTGACGTATTTGCCAAAACCTCATTTTTAAGTGTGTATTTTCCGCCTGAGATGCTGACATTTTCGCATTTGTCGGTTAAAGAAATCACTGATATTGAAAAATTCTCTTTTTTTGGCAGGAAAATTTCAGAATTTGAAAAAACATATATTTCATCATTTTCGCCAATGATTTTAACTTGAGCACCGTTTTTTGCTGCATATGACGCAGATTGCAGATTGCCCAAAAGGTGGTCGAGCCTGCCTCCTAAAGCACAGAAAAGCATAATTTTGCTAAACCCTTGACCTATTGCATAGTTAATTGCCACCATAGTATCGGTTTCATCCTTTTCGCAGGGGAGGATTATTTTTTTGATTTCATTCGGAATCTTGCCCGAACAAGAGTCAAAATCTCCTATAATAAGGTCGGGTACGAGGCTTTGAGATTTTGCGTATTCATAACCTTTGTCGCAGGCGATTACAAAATCAGCATCTTCAATACCGTCAAACGGAGAAAATGCACCGCCTGAAATTATTGCACAAATCTTGTCCATAATTCCTCCAAGTTCTTTTGTTATAAATAGCTTCTTGCCATCAATACCACCGTTTCCACGTGTGTTGTGTGCGGGAACATATCAACGGCAGTTGCCTTTTGCAGTTTGTATCCTGATTGTTCTAAAAATTTTGCGTCGCGGGCAAGGGTTGAGGGATTACAGGAGATATAGACAATTCGCTCCGGCTTAGTTTGTACTATCGCTGTAAGCGTTTTTTCATCGCTTCCCTTTCTTGGCGGGTCTAAGATGACAACATCGGGAGAAAATCCGCTTTCCGCAAGCCTTGGTACCAGGTCTTCTGCCTTTCCGCGGTAAAATTGGGCATTTTTTATACTGTTTCTTTTAGCGTTTTCCTTTGCGTTTTCTATTGCTTTTTCAACAATCTCAACGCCTACTGCCTTTCTTGCTTTTCTTGCTGAAGAAAGCGTTATAGTTCCTATTCCGCAGTAAATATCCAAAACAAAATTGTCTTTTTTTATGTCTGCAAAATGAAGAGCTAAGGAGTACAGCTTTTCGGTTTGTACGGGATTTACCTGAAAGAAACTTTCGGGCGAAATTTCGTATTTAAGACCTAAAAGATGAGCAGAAAGAGTACTTTTGCCCCAAAGAAGCAGATTTTTATCGCCAAGCACCAGATTTGTTTGCTTTTTATTGATATTTAAAACTATTCCCGAAATCTTTTCAGAAACCGAGCAAAGCGTCCTTATAAGTTCATCGGAGCGGGGGAGAAAATCGGCGTTTGCCGATATTACCACAATAAATTCATCACTTGTATTTCTTATAAAAACGCGTCTTATAATGCCTTTGTGGCTTTCTTCGTCATAAGCGGGAACGCCGTATTTTTGCATATAATCGGAAACTGCGCTCATAATACTGCCGCACAATTTGTCGCCCAAAAGACAGCCGCATAGCGGAATAACATCGTGACTGCGCTCACGGTAAAACCCCCAGTTTCCGTCCTTATCAAATGGAAAAACCATTTTATTCCGATACTCAAAAGGCGTATCCATACCTAAAATATCGACATCTGTATCAATTCCGCCTATGCGCAAAAGCGCATCTTTTACAAATTTGCATTTTTGCTCTAACTGGAATTCATACTCCGCTGTCATAAGCTGACAGCCTCCGCATTTTTCGAAGTAGAGACAGGGGGATTTTATCCTGTGGGGAGACGGAGAAACTATATTTTTAAGTTTTGCATATCCGTAATTTGTTTTTGTTTTTACAATGAGAATTTCCGCCTCATCGCCGGGGATAGTCTGCGGAACAAAGAGGGTATAGCCGGAAACTTTGGCAATTCCGCTTCCGTCTGAAGACAGCGCGGAAATTTTGACCTTGTATATCTCATTTTTCTTTACAGGTATAATAAAAATCAATCCTTTTGCAAGTTTTCTCTATTATACACCAAAAAACAGGAGGTATCAACATATGTTCACAAAATGTTCATAAAATATTCCAAATTTTTTCATTGACAAAAGGAAAAAATATGCTATAATATAGACAAAGGTCAAAGAAAGTCAAAGTCAAAGAGGTGAGAGATTTGGGACTCAGTGACAGAATAGAAGCATTTATAAACGAGCTTATGCGGGACGAGGACAGCTTTGCAGAGTTTGGACGAAATGAGCTTGCTGACATTTTCGGGTGTGTACCGTCGCAGATAAACTATGTGATTTCTACAAGATTTAACCCGCAAAAGGGATATGCGGTAGAATCTCGCCGAGGAGGAGGCGGATATATCAGGATAAGCCGTATAAATATGAGCGATGCAGAAAAAATAGGAAAAAAGTGTGATTTCAAAACCGCACAGGCGGTAATAAACCAGCTCTTTGCGAGAAATAAGATTTCTGAGCAGACGGCACGGGCAGTTTTGACAGCAGTGAGCGACAATACCTTGGAGGGTACAGAAAAAAAAGAGGAATTAAGGGCAAAAATTTTAAAAAATGTCATTATTAACTTATAGAAAGGAAGAGATATTATGTATGATTTGTTTTCAGATTTTTTTGACAGCTTTGATGTTTTCCCAGTATACCGAGAGGAGGTAAGATGCCCTAACTGCGGCAAGACATACTCCGATTTTCAAAAGACGGGAAAATTTGGCTGCAGCGAGTGTTATAAGGCATTTGAGGCGCCTATAGCAAGGACTTTGCGCCAAATTCAGGCATCGGGCGAACATATTGGGAAAATTCCGTCAAAATCTTCGGAGGGACTTATAAAGAAGCGCAGGTTAAAGGAGCTTAAGGATAAGCTTTCTAAGGCTGTCGCGGAAGAAAACTATGAGCTTGCGGCAAAACTGCATAAAGAAATAAAGGAATTGGAGGGATAAATATGATTTGGTATAAAGAGTCAAAGGATAATGACATTATTATAAGTACAAGAATACGTCTTGCGCGCAATCTTGAAAAATACCCGTTTCCCGAAACAATTTCAGAACAAGG
>JAFZNF010000185.1 GCA_017553025.1 Clostridia bacterium
AAAAGTCCTATATATCCCTCGTTTCCTGCAATTATACAGGGCTTTTGCGACGCCATCGCCTCAAGCGCGGCACGTGAAACACCTACAAACAGATTGCCTGCAGAAATTATTTTATTTATATCTGTTCTCGCACCTGTCAGTGTTATAATCTTTTTGCCGTATTTTTCGTTTACCTTTAAGGCTTCGCTTTTTACAGCATCAAAATCATTTCCGCCCCCGACAATAAGGCATTTTAATCCGTCAATTATAGGACAAAGTGCATCTATTGCGGAAATAAGCTGATGTGCTACAAGACTTCTGTCTGTGTCCATACGGCTTACATAAACTATAGTTTTATCATTTTCTGCTATTGAAAATTCTTGTTTAATATCATCACAAGGTGTATATTTAACAAATTTCTCAGTATCAATACCGTTTACCGTAACTGTAATATCCTTTTCGGGAATATGATAGTTATCCATAAGATATTTCTTTATATCATCGCTTACCGCAAGCGTTTTCTGTCCCCAATCAGTGATATACTTAAGTCCGTATTTTGTTGTAAATACCCAATGCGCAGTTGTTACAAACGGGAATTTCATACTTTTTTGCAGTTTTCCAAGTAAAAAGGACGGAATTCTTGCGTGTGAATGAACAATATCAATACGCTCATCTTTTATTATTCTCTTTAAAAGAGACAAAGATAACATAATATTATTCGGCTTTTTATTCTGGAGAGGAACTTTATAGTGCTTAATACCAAATTCTGACAGTTCGCTCTCGTAAACTCCGCCGTTTGATGCGACTATGACATTATGCCCACGTCTTTTAAGCTCTTTTGAAAGCTCTGTAACGTGAGTTTCCGCACCGCCGATATCAAGTCCCATAAGCGCCATAAGTATATTCATCACCGTACATCCCCTTTTTAGTTCTTGCTGTCAATTATAAGTGTAACAGGTCCGTCATTTTCCAAATCGACTTTCATATCTGCGCCAAAAATTCCGCTTTCAACATCTTTAAAAGATTTTTGGCAGTAATCAATAAACTTTTCGTACATAGCTTTTGCAATTTCAGGGTTCCCCGCTGAAGTAAAATCAGGGCGTCTTCCCTTTTTGCAATTACCGAATAGCGTAAATTGGCTTATAATTAAAAGCCCGCCTCCGATATCAGCAAGTGAAAAATTCATTTTTTCATTTTCGTCCTCGAAAATGCGCAGACCTATGATTTTATCTGCAAGCCATTTTATATCCTGCTCTGTATCCTCATCGCAGACGCCTAAAAATACAAGTATTCCCTTTTCTATCTCTCCGCATACTTTTCCGTCTACCGATACAGAGGCGCGGTGTACCCTCTGAAGAACACATGTCATATTATTTTACCTCAATCATTGGCTCTCAAAGATTATGCAGTATGCTGTATCCGTAATAAAGGTCCGGACACCATTTACCGCCAAGCTCTTCCAAGGTTTTAACAGTTCCCGCCCAGGAAAGAGATTTTACCGAATAATACCGTCCGTGCGGTTCTCCGTAGGGCTCTGTACCTATATACGCCGCAACGTGATTAAAATGTGCTCTAACCCCATCATCGGGAGTAGCAAAGATCTCGTGGACATCGCCGTTTTCGTATCTGGGCTTTATGCCTGCCCAGTTATTATCCTCGGCTTTTACCATTCTTCCGAATTTGCCAAATCCTGTTTCTTTTGCCGCCTGTGCGTACAAAATATCCGGGCGTATTCCCGTAAGCTCACCGTATTTCCAGTAAGTATCTGCAATATCAATAAAAATTTGCTCTGCACCCTTTTTTTTCGCCCACTTTTTAGCATTTTCAAGTGTGACCTGGCTTTCGCCTAAAAGCGGTGTTGATGATGGAATTACGCCCAAATTGAGCGTTAAAGTCCCTGCATTTGATGCCAAAACTCTGTATAAAAGCGAGCAAGCCTCTGCACGTGTGAGCAAATCAGCAGGTCTTAAAGAACCGTCATTTCCTACATAGTATCCTCTTTCAACCGCAATGCACATTAGTTTTTTGTAATCCGAGTCCACTTCCTGCGCATCCTTAAAGTTATAAGAAAGGATATCATTATTTCTTATATTGCTTTCTTTAAGTCCCGATGATAAAACCAGTGAAGATGCAAATTCTTCTCTTGTAACCTGCTCTTCAGGTTTAAATTTTGTCCAGTTTTTTTTCATATAATCCTTGAAAGCAAATATATAATTATATGACCATTTATCCTCCGGCACATCGCTGAAGCCAATATCAGAACTTTTCTCTGAGGTAAGCGCAAACGCATCGACAAAAATTTTAGCCATCTGCTCACGGGTTATGTTATCTCCGAGTGCCAAATCACCGTTTTCCATACCAGAAAGGATTTTTTTATCGACACAGTACTCAACTGCCGTTTTTGCCCATTCAAATTCGGCAAAAACAACGTTTTGGAGCAGTAATATGCTAAGAAGTGCCAGAATAAGCAAAGAAATTCCCTTTTTCATTATTATTCTCCTGTTATTACTTTCTTTGGACACAATTTTGCGCACAGTCCGCAGGATTCACATCTTTCATAGTCAATTTTTGCAAGATTGTCGGTTACCGTTACTGCCCCGAAAGGACATTTATTTTCACAAATCTTACAGCCGATACAACCCTTTGAGCACATTTTCATAGTTTCTTTGCCGATTAGTTTATTCTTGCAAAGTACGGAAGCTATGCTGTTTTTAGGCACAAGCTCAATAACATTTTTAGGACAGGCTTTTACACACAGACCGCAGGCTGTACACTTCTCCTCATCAACCTTTGCAACGCCATCTATAATATGAATAGCGTCAAATTGACACACCTTTGTGCAGGTGCCATATCCCAGACAGCCAAATTCACATTCCTTCTGTCCGCCTGCAAGTTTTGCTATCGCATTACAGTCCATAACTCCCTGATAATTATATTTTTCGGTTGCTGCACCTTTAGTTCCGCCGCAAAGCACCCGCGCCACTTTAGGCGCTGTTTTTTCAGCAGTTCTGCCCATAATGGCACCGATTTTTTCTGAAATACCTGTCCCTCCGACACTGCAGCAATTTACAGGCGCTCCCTTTTCAACTACCGCATTTGCGTAAGCTGAGCAGCCTGCAAAACCACAGCCGCCGCAGTTGGCGCCGGGAAGAATTTCTTCAATTTTTCCTATTCTCTCATCTGCATCTACTTTAAATATAACACCGGCAAGCGCAAGCAAAAGTCCAAATATAAGTCCTATCGCCCCTACCGTTATTGTAGCTAAAACAATACTGTTCATAATGCTCCTCCGTTATATGCTAAATCCCGAAAATCCCAAAAATGCTATTGCCATAAGCCCGGCTGTAACAAGGGCAATAGGAAATCCTCTAAAGCTTTCAGGAACTTCCTTTTCTTCTATTGTCTCGCGTATACCTGCAAATAGTATTATCGCAAGCGAAAAGCCGAGCGCCGCAAATGCACCGTATAATACCGAATGAATAAAGTCATACGAATTCTGCACATTTATAAGCGTTACCGCCAAAACTGCACAGTTTGTGGTAATCAGCGGTAAATATATACCAAGCGCATTGTAAAGCGCAGGCATTGATTTTTTTATGAACATTTCCACAAACTGAACAAGTCCTGCGATTATTAAAATAAATACTATTGTCTGCAAATATTCCAGATTAAACCTTGACAAAAGAAAGTAATTTGCACACCAAGTAAATGCTGAGGCAAGCGACATAATAAATACAACTGCCATACCCATACCAAGTGCAGTATCGGTTTTTTTAGAAACTCCCAAAAAGGGACAGCAACCCAAAAACTTAACCAAAACAAAATTTTCGGTAAAGAGCGCCGCAATTAGAAGAGTGATTAAAGATGGCTGACTCATTATTTGTTATCCCCCTTTTTCCTTTTTGATACAATAAAGTTTATTACAGCGATTAGAATTCCGAGCGTGATAAATCCGCCAGGAGGCATACCGATTATTGAAATTGGCTTAACAGCGCCTCCGTAGAGTGTATGCCCAAGGATTGTGCCTTGTCCCAAAATTTCTCTTACCGATGATATTATACAAAGCGCGAAAGTAAATCCCAAGCCCATTCCAAGTCCGTCAACAGCAGAGCGGAAAACGCCGTTTTTCGATGCAAACGCCTCTGCACGGGCAAGGATTATGCAGTTAACAACTATAAGCGGAATGAAAATTCCAAGTGATGCGTATAAGGACGGCACATATGCCTGCAAGACCATCTGCACAATAGTTACAAAGGTTGCAATAATTACTATATACGCCGCAATTCTCACCTTGTCAGGTATGATTTTTCTAAGAAGAGAAATCAGAATATTTGACATTATTAAAACCGCAGTTGCGGAAAGTCCCATACCAAAACCATTTGCAAGCGTTGTCGTAACAGCAAGTGTCGGACACATTCCGAGCAGTTGGACAAAGGTGGGATTTTCATACAGAATACCGTTTAAAAATACAGAATTTTTCTTATCCATTTACTTGTCACCCCCAATAATGCCCACAGCCGCAAGAGCCTCATTTACTCCTTTAGTTACTGCTTTTGAAGTAATAGTTGCCGACGATATGGCATCAATTTGATTGCCTTGTGCGCCGTTTTTAGATACCTCAATGTTAGTGGTTTTGCCTATAAACTGCTTTTGCCACTCAGGCTGGGTACATTTTGCGCCAAGACCTGCTGTTTCGCTTTGTGAAATTATAGAAATCCCTGTAACTTTAATGTCTTTATCTATGCCTACTGCCATTGAAATTTCACCGCCATATCCCTTAGGAGCGGTAAAAACAACAAATCCTGCATCGCTTTGATAAATTTTTGTTATAGTCAAATCCTCAGATAATTCCAAGGGTACTTCTTCAAATCCGTTAGCATCAGGAAGAACCTCTTTCATTGCT
>JAFZNF010000186.1 GCA_017553025.1 Clostridia bacterium
AATGATGTTAAGGACTTCGTGAATATTGTAACAAAGTATGATTTTGAAATCGATTTGACTTCCGGAAGATATGTTGTTGATGCAAAGTCAATTATGGGTATATTCAGCCTTGATTTGTCAAAACCCATAAAGGCTGAAGTACATTCTGATGACTGTGATAAATTTTTAGGAGAAATTAAGAAATTTATAGTTGACTGATTGATAACCAAAAATAATTAGTAAAAGTATGCCATATGCGGCATACTTTTTTTGTTGCGTGAAATAATAGCTAAAAAGGAAGTGAGTATTTATGCGTGCAGGCAGACAAACTGTAATTTTTGAAAAGACGCCGTCGATTGCCGAAACTGCGTCAACTGTGGGGAAAAAAGAGGGCGAGGGACCGCTTAGAGACAAATTTGATACAATACTCCAAGACGATTATTACGGAGAGGAAAGCTGGGAAAAAGCGGAGAGCAAACTCCAAAAAAAGACGGCGGAAAAGCTTATGGAAAAGGCTGGGGTCAGCGAGCAGGATATTGATTTTATACTTGCAGGCGACCTTTTAAATCAATGTGTCGGAACGCACTATGCTGTGCGTGATTTTGATATACCTTTTTTAGGTCTTTACGGCGCGTGTTCGACTATGGCGGAGAGTATGATGATTGCATCTATGCTGATATCGGGAGGTATGGCGGACAGTGCGCTTTGCGTCACATCAAGTCATTTTTGCTCGGCGGAAAAGCAGTACAGATTTCCGCTTGAGTACGGCGGGCAGCGCACTCCTACGGCACAGTGGACTGTAACGGGCTCGGGTGCGGCGCTTTTAAAAAGCGAAGGCTCAGGACCGTATATTCTTGGTGCAACGGTAGGCAAGGTTATAGATATGGGAATAAACGATGTCAGCAATATGGGCGCTGCGATGGCGCCTGCGGCACATAATACGCTTTCAGCGCTGTTTTCTGAAACGGGTACAAAACCGCAGGATTACGACCTCATTTTAACGGGGGATTTGGGGCATTTCGGCTCGGATATTTTGTGCGATATGCTCGATAAGGACGGATATAATATATACACAAAGCATAATGACTGCGGAAAAATGATTTTTGATGTAAAAAGTCAGGACGTCCACGCAGGAGGCTCGGGCTGCGGCTGCTGCGGAAGTGTTTTCTGCGGACATATTTTTAAAGAGCTTAAAAACGGAAATATAAAGCGTATGATAGTTGCGGCGACGGGAGCGCTAATGAATCCCACATCTCTTTTACAGGGCGAATCAATTCCTGCAATCGCACACGCGCTTATAATATCGGGACAAAATGATAATTTTTTGAGGTGAATTATGGAATATATAAGAGCATTTACAGTAGGCGGACTTATTTGCGTTGTAGGACAGATTTTGATTGATAAAACAAGGCTCACACCTGCAAAAATTCTGGTCAGCTTTGTTACGGCAGGTGTATTTTTGCAGCTTTTGGGTATATACGAACCCCTTGCAGAGTACGCTGGCGCAGGAGCTACCGTACCCCTTACGGGATTTGGATATAACCTTTGCAAGGGAGCGGAAAAGGCGGTCACCGAAAACGGATTTTTAGGCATTTTCACGGGAGGCTTTACGGCGGGCGCGGCAGGACTTTGCGCCGCTGTGGTATTTGGTTTTTTGGCGTCGCTCGTATTTAAGCCGAAACCAAAAAGTTAAATCCAAAAACAACAAAACCGCGCATCAGCGCGGTTTTGTTTAAATGTTCAATGCCTTTTTTAATGCGTCTG
>JAFZNF010000187.1 GCA_017553025.1 Clostridia bacterium
CCTACGGATATTGTGTCCTTTAGCTCATCGGGTATTGCATAATCGAAAAGCTTATCAACTTTTTTCGATTTGTAATTTACTATAACCTCTGCAATCATAAAAAAGCTACCGCCTTAATTATTTTTTCGGTCTGTAACCAACCTTACCCGCAGAAATTTCACTAATCGCCTGAGTTACAGGATTATCAGAATCACACTGAACCAAGCATTCATTTAACATACTGTTTTCCTTTTTTCCGCTGTTTCCAAGCATTCTCGCTCTTTTTGCTGCAACAGTCACCAAAACATAGCGGCAGCCGTCCTCAACGCATTTTTCAAGTGTGCTTATTCCTGGTTTAATCATCATAACAAATTCCTCCTACATTTCGCTTAGTAATTTTTCTATTATTTTCTGTCTTTCGTTCGTTGCTTTTATAATATCAAGCGTGCTTTTTACACAGTTTTCAAGGTTATCATTTACCAACACGTAATTATATTTCGGGCATTGTGAAAACTCCCATTTTGCCGTTTCGATACGCTTTTCTATTTCTGCATCATCCTCGCGTCCGCGCTTTTTAAGGCGTCCGCGAAGCTCCTTTATAGACGGAGGCACAATGAATATCATTATCGCCTCCGGCATTTTTTCCTTTACCTTAAGCGCGCCCTGCGCCTCAATTTCAAGTATTACGTTTTTGCCCTCTTTCAGCATATTTTCAACAGTCTCTTTCGGTGTTCCGTAATAATTTCCGCCGTATACTGCATATTCGAGCATCATATCCTTTTTAATCATATCTTCAAACTGCTCTTTTGTGGTGTAAAAATATGTCACACCCTCCTGCTCGCCTGCTCGCCTGTCCCTTGTTGTAGCGGAAACCGAAAGAAAAATGTTGTTTTGCTTTATAAGTTCGTTGCAGACTGTACCTTTTCCCGTTCCTGACGGTCCTGAAATAATAAAAAGCGAACCTTTAGCCATCTTGCCCGTCCTCCTGAATAATTCTTGCAGATATAGTTTCAGGCTGAAGCGCCGACAGTATAATATGGTCGGAGTCGGTAACTATTACCGCCCTTGTCCTGCGTCCGAAAGTGGCATTTACCAGTTTTCCGCGCCCCTCTGCGTCCTTTATTATCCTTTTTACAGGCGCGGATTCAGGGCTTATTACGCTTATTATCCTTGAGGATACAACGATGTTTCCAAATCCGATATTTACAAACTTCATTTTTTAAACGCCCCTTTATTCAATATTCTGTATCTGTTCTCTCAGTTTTTCCGTTTCCGCTTTAAGCTCTACCACAGTTTTGGCAATTTCTATATCTACCGCCTTTGAGCCTGTTGTATTTATCTCGCGGTTTATTTCCTGTATCAGAAAATCCAGCTTTCTGCCTGCAGGCTCCGGTACAGATATTATCCTGTAAAACTCTTCAAAATGGCTTGAAAGCCTGACAAGTTCCTCATTTACCGCAACCTTGTCCGCAAATATGGCAACCTCGGTTAATATCCGAGCCTCATCTGCATCTTTTCCGTCAAGCACTTCCTTAATCTTGGCATAAAGTTTTTCGCTGTACTCTCTGACCGTTTCGGGAGAACGCCTTTCAATTCCTTCTGCAAGCGTCTTCATATAGCTTACACGCTCTTTTAAGTCTTTTTCTATTCTCTCGCCCTCGCGCTCGCGCATAGCTACAAAGGACTCAAGCGCAGGAATAAGCACCTTTTTAACTGTCTCCCATACGCTTTCCTCGTCCTCCTCTTTTTGCGTTGCCACAAAAATGTCAGGATACCGCGAAAGCCCCATAGCCGTGATATCATCTTTAAGACCAAATTTATTCTTGAGCTCGCAAAGTGCGTCGAAATAGCCTTTTGCAAGTTCATAGTTTACAGTTATTTCCTTATCGGAGTCAGAAAAGTTTTCAACTGCTATGTAAATATCAACCTTGCCCCTTTTAACATATTCGCTTGCAAGGTTTCTCACACGCTCTTCCAAAAAACCGTAATGCCTCGGCACCTTTATGTTATAATCGCAATAACGGTGGTTTACCGATTTTATCTCGCATAAAACCTTTTTTCCGTCCGCAATTTGTTCATTTCTGCCGTAGCCCGTCATACTTTTCAGCACAAAATTCACCTACTTTATCACTATTCAAGCCATTATATCATAAATTTGTAAAAAATAACAGACTTTTTCAAAAAAATATTATTTTTTTTGCTTTTATTTTTATTTTGTGATATACTTACTAAAACAAAGCTTTTAAGAGGTACTTTTATGGCGTTTGACAC
>JAFZNF010000188.1 GCA_017553025.1 Clostridia bacterium
CCACCTGTGCCCCGTTTTGCGGTTTTTTTGTATTTGAAGATTTGCCGCTCGTTTTACGAGTTTTAGTCCCATTTGCCATTTTATATAACCATTCCTTTCTTCCCGTATCTGCGGAAAAATAAATAAAGGTCGAAATAATCCATAATATTTAATAATTATATCACACTTTCCTTTATAAAGTCCATATTTTTCTGAAAAAAGTTTCGGTCAAATGCCATTTTTTGCAATATTTTTCCAAAATCACGAAATTTATCGAAAAAATGTTTATTTTTGAAAATAATTTTCAAAATAGTATTGAAGAATTGCACAAAATCTGCTAAAATATAGTAGAGTGTTTTTATCGTTTTCAATAAAAATATAGGAGGGATAACCCGAATATGAACGAAAAATGTGTTTTGATTGTGGAAGATGAACAGGCAATAATAGATATTTTAAAATTTAATTTTACAAAAGAAGGCTACCGCGTAGTTGAGGCTATGGACGGAGAGACGGGGCTGTCCCTTGCTCTTTCGGAAAATCCCGACCTTATACTGCTTGATGTTATGCTCCCGAAAATGGACGGATTTGAGGTATGCAAAAAGGTGCGTGAAAAGTCCTCCGTGCCTATAATTATGCTTACCGCACGTGAAGAAGAGGTTGACAAGGTTTTGGGACTGGAACTCGGTGCTGACGACTATATGACAAAGCCTTTCTCTATCCGCGAGCTGACTGCAAGGGTAAAGGCAAATCTGCGCCGCACCTCAATTGACCGTGAACAACTATCGGGCGGAAATGCGGAAACCATTTCATCGGGCGAGCTTTTAATAAACCTTGAAAGATATGAGGTTTCCAAGCGCGGAAAGGTCATAGATATAACTTTGCGCGAATTTGAGCTTTTGAAGTTTTTGGCACAGCAGCCCGAAAAAATTTTCTCAAGGGAAAATCTTTTGGAAAATGTGTGGGGTTATGAATACTATGGTGACGTGAGAACGGTAGATGTTACCGTAAGGCGTCTTCGCGAAAAAATTGAGGACGACCCGGGTATGCCGCGCTACATCATAACAAAACGCGGAGTGGGATATTACTTCAATAAGGCGTGATGCAATGTTTAAAAGTATCCAGACAAAGATTGTAACAATTTTTATATTGGTAATTCTTTCTGTTGTGACGGTAATAGGTACTTTTATGACCACAAATATCGTCAAACTCTACAACAATGAATTTTCCGTTATGATGGAGCAGGTTTTTACGCCTGCTCTTGTTTCCGAGCTTGAAAAAAGCGCGCAAAACGGCGGCGCAGGCGGTATATGGGATATTGTAAGCTCATATATAGGTCCTTTGGGCATTGACACATACAGATTTTACAGCATTTTGGACTCAAAAACGGGAGATGTACTCTTAACCTCGGACGAGGCAAAGAGCAGTGCTAACGAAAAAAGCGATAACTTAATACTCGCTATGACGGGAAAGGTAGGCAATACCGTAAATACGCAAAAAAGCTATATGGATTATGCACTGCCGATAGGGGAGCAATATATCGTCTATGTAAAGGATACAAAGGACGAAATCAATTCCATAACCCGAAACGTATTATTTATACTTATTGAGGCTCTGCTTGTTTCCGTACTTATATCCATACTGCTCGGCTACTTCTTCGGCAGAACAATCACAAAGCCTATACGCGACCTGACAAAAAGCACAGAGCATATTGCAGAGGGAAAATTTGACATAGTGAGCGGTATAAAGTCTGATGATGAAATCGGAATTCTTTCCGATACCTTTAACTATATGTCCTCAACTCTCAAGCGCACGGTAAATGAAGTGAACTCAGAGAAAAACAAGGTGGAAACCATACTCCAAAATATGACAGACGGAATTTTAGCATTCAATCTGTCAGGAAAGCTTATACACATAAATCCCGAGGCAAAGCGCTTAATCGGCAGAACATTTTATGATGATTTGCAGTTTGATACCTTTTTTAAAGAAATCGGTGCAGATATTTCAATGGGAAATATCATATACATTAACGATGATAAAAAAACCGAGCGCGAGGCGGTGATTGGTGGGAGAGTTATACGTTTCACCTTTGCTCCCTTCAATCTTGAAAACAAGATAAGCGGCATTATAGTGGTTGTCCACGATATCACAAATCAGCAAAAGCTGGAAAATGCCCGGCGTGAATTTGTTGCAAATGTATCGCACGAGCTGCGCACTCCATTAACAACTGTAAAATCCTATGCCGAAACGCTTATGGATATGGACATAGACGACAAAGAGACGCAAAACCGCTTTTTGGACACTATTGCGGGCGAGGCAGACCGTATGACAAGGATAGTAAAGGACCTTTTAACTCTTTCGCGCCTTGATGAAGGTCAGTATCAGTTAAAACCCTTTGAGCGCGTAAATTTGTCACAATTAGTTTCGGAAATTGTGGAAAAAATGTTTTTTGCAGCAAAGGAAAAACATCAGGATATAACCTTAAGCGCAAAAAAAACACCCGTTTATGTTATGACAGACCGTGACAAATTGGAGCAGGTTATAATAAATATTATTTCAAATGCAGTAAAATACACACCCGAAAACGGAAAGATTGAAGTGTCCTGCGAAAAGATATATAAGGACGCTTATATAAAGGTGCGCGACAACGGTATCGGCATACCTGCCGAAAATCTGCCAAGAATTTTTGAACGGTTTTACCGCGTAGATAATGCACGCTCGCGCGAAACAGGCGGAACAGGTCTCGGGCTTGCCATAGCAAAGCAGATTATGACTCAGCTCGGCGGCGATATCAGTATAAACAGCACCTACGGAGAGGGTACAGAGGTAATAATTTCCGTACCTGTTTAAATGTTATATGCTTTTAACCGTAGTGTAACATCTTTGTAATAACCTTGTGTTATAATGTAAATACCTAAAATCTATGAAAGGATGTTGAGTATGAAGAAAAAGTTTATTTCCCTGCTTCTATCGCTGTTGGTGGTGTTCTCTTTCTCGTATACCTCTTTTGCCGCATATGAGACTTCAATTCCGCTGTCGGCACAGGGTAATTCAACGAGCCTCATTTATATAAAACGGCCGCGTTCACTCTCAGGCTCAACCTCCGATAAAACATATACCATTTCCGCGACAGGTCTGCAAAACACGAAAGTCCGTGTTTACAGGCTCACATCAGGTGACACCTGCGAGATTATCAAGTCGGAAAAACAGATAGGTGCATCAGGTCTTTTCAGCACCGTTGTTGAACTTCCCGAAAGCAACAATACTTTCGTTATTTACGCGGAAAACGGTCTATCAAATCAAGTTGTAAAACTTCAGATTTCTAAAGTGAAAAAGAGCACTGTAGATAAGCTGAAAAGTGTTACTGTAAACGTGCTTAACTTTCTTAAATAATGAGGTTGGCTATGAAAAAAGAGAGAATTAAGAGTATCCTTTTAATTATGCTCATAATTACAAATCTTGTGTTAGCCGAAAAAATATTGGTAAATGAAAAATTATGGCTTTCCGGCTATAATTTTTTTATTAGCACAAGAAATAACCGAAAAAAGAATTCTGCGTCGGTAACCGAAAGCCTTTCTATGCCCGAAAAAATTATCGTAAATACAGGCTATCAGTCCAGCCGTTTTATTTACACGAGGGCAAGCGAGCATTTTGCAGATATAAACGCTACATCATCAGAAGTTATAAAATCTGCGCTTTCAGACACAAAATCAGTTTTGCAAATCAGCGCGGAGGACTGGTATTCCGCTCTTACTGCAAAATCACTCTATCTTAGTTATTCCTGCTTATTTACCCCGAATATATATGCATCATTTTTAGGAATTCCTGAGCCTCAGCTTCCAATTGCGGAGTTTTCTGACATAGTCATAGGTGAAAACGGAAATGTTTATCTTGGCGGCGATGGTACCTACTGTAAAATCCCGGAGGTATCATCACTTATAAGCCCCATAATACAGTCTGCGGCGGAAGAATATTCCGACGAAGAGTCGGTTATCAACTACTCATTTGACCTGAATTTTGACAAAAATTCAGGCGATGAAACTACTGTTTTGTCACCTATGATTTTGATTTATTCGGAGCCTGTTACCGCCCTTACGGTAATTCCGCAAAACCCTGTCCAAAAGGACAGCCAGGTAAATGAAAAAGCACTTTCTAACATTTTGCCCGTTTTCGGAGTAAACAAAAGCTCTGCAAGAAGATATACCGAGGCGGACGGTACCTTGGTTTATGTTGAAAATAACGGTATTTTGAAAATAACACCAAGCGGTATTTTAACTTTTACCGCACGCGGAAACGGAATTAGACTTCAGGGCGGAGGGGACTCATCAAAAATTGCATCATTCATTGACAATGTAAACAGCAAAATGGATATTGACGCGGATATTTGCCTGACACTTGCCAGAATAAATGATAATACAGCACATTTTGAATTTGATTATACTATAGAGGGGTATCCCGTAAAATATAAGGATACTCACGCATTCTCTGCAACATTAGAAAACGGATATCTAACAGAATATTCACAAATCCTGCGCCGATTTAACGTTACCGATAATCAAGGGGTATCGCCGGATTTTATACAAGCGCTTGATGATGTAATCGCCTCTTACCGAGGCTCGCTGCAAGAGATGCGCATAACGAAAATGTACCCCGCCTTTTTCGACGTGCTTTCAGGCGAAGAAATGAGCATTGACTGGAATATTGACGTCGATAATATTCTCGCACAGTAGAGGAACGGAGATTTTTTTATGAGCCGTGAAAGAATTAAAACAATCCTTATAATACTGTTTCTGTTTACCGACATTTTTTTGGCTTTTAGTATTTTCACAGCAAAAAAAGAGGAAACATCAATATCGCCCGATGTAATGGACTCGGCAGTACAGATACTAAAAGAGCATAACATTTTACTTGACAAGTCTGTTATTCCCGCAAAATTTCCGCACGCATCAGTGCTTCAGGCAGATAATATTATTTCGGATTATGAGAGCTTTGCAAAATCCGTGCTTGGCGACGGTTTTTCATCACGCGGTGACGGTTTGTTTTGGGGCAAAGATGCCGAGCTTACCATATCAGGGGATCGTTTCTGCTTTAAATCCCTTGAAAACTCAGACATTTCTAAAAGCTATACTATAAGCGAGGCGCAAAAATCTGTCTTTTCTTACCTTAAAGCGCTTGGGTTTAATATTTCAGGTGCAAAAGTCGTTTCTTCATCAGCAGACGGCGGAATTTGCAATATGAAAATACGCGGATTTGCCCAAAATTTGCCCGTCTATTCTTCGGAAATAGATATAGCGGTATCAAGCGGCGGAGTAATTTCCCTTTCGGGAAGCTGGTTTAACCCGCGTGACAGTATAGGTGAGGACAGCTCCTTAAAAAGCATTACAGCAATATTGGTTGATTTTGCATCATCATATGACGGTGTCAAGCAAAAATCGATAAAATCGATAGAACTCGGGTACAGCGTTTTTGACAGCGCAACCTATCACAAGTCAGCGTCTTTGATACCTGTAACCAAATTAACGCTAAATGGCGGAAATGAATACTTTTTGGATTCGCGTGCATCGGAATAGTGAAAAACACAGGACTCAGTCCTGTGTTTTTTTATCGTCCCAACCGAAATATGTCGCGCAGACGCGGTAAATCGGCATACCCTGCTCGGAAAACTTTGTTTCGTATTCTGTCATAACATTATCTTCAAAATCAGAATTATGCAAATCGAAACAAATCTGTGACATTTTGAAATTTTCCTCTGCAAAAGAGTTCAGCGAAAACTCAAAAAGCGCCTTGTTATCGGTCTTA
>JAFZNF010000189.1 GCA_017553025.1 Clostridia bacterium
AGTCCGTGCCGGAGTTGACGCCCCCGCCGTTATGCCTATCTTTTTATTTTTTATATTCAAATTTTGGGGAATATCCTCAAAATTTTCAATAAGGTAAGTCTCAGGGCAATTTTCTCTCGATATTTTATAGAGTTTCCCTGTATTGGAACTTTCTCTGCTGCCGATTACAAACATAATATCACAGCGCGACGAAAGTTCATATGCCTCACTTTGCCTATCCTTGGTAGCACTACATATTGTATCAAAAACTACCACCTTTTTGCAAGCATTTTCGATATTTTGTACTATTTGCACAAAAATATTCCTATTAATTGTTGTTTGTGCTACAACACATATCGGCAAATCAATAAAATTCTCCGGCATTTGAAATTTTTCATCATATGTTATTATCGCATCATCACCGCACCAGCCGTTTATACCGATTACCTCAGGGTGGTTTTTATCACCTACTATTACTATCTTATAACCTTTTTCGCAGTGTTCTGCTACAATCTTATGTATTTTTGCCACAAACGGACAGGTAAGGTCAATTATTTCTCTTCCTGTAAGTGCATCAATAACGCTTTTCTTTACACCGTGAGTTCTAATTATAACTGCTGCATCTTTTGGTATATCATCGGTATCGTCATATGAAAAAACGCCGTGTTTTTCAAGGTCTAAAACAACACCTCGGTTATGTATAAGGTGCCCAAGTGTAGCTATTTTCCCGTCTTTTTCTTCTACCAGCTCATATGTTTTTGAAACAGCGCGCTTAACTCCATAGCAAAATCCAGCCGTTTTCGCAATCTCAATACTCATCTTTTATCTCCCATTGAGTAAATCGTATCCAAAATATTCTGGCTCAATACGGTGAGCTGCTCAGAATTTAGTTTTTGACCGTAATATTCATCAAAATATATAGGCTTTCCGTAGATTATCTTAATTTTGTGCATAAATCTATATTCGCCGTCTATTTTAATAGGTACAACAGGCACTTTTGAATGTGTCGCAAACATAGCAACTCCGGGTTTTGCAGGTACAGTTTCTCCTTTGTCTATGCGCTTGCCCTCAGGGAAAATCATCATAACCTTTTCCTGCTTTAATATTGCAAGTCCTGTTTTTACGGCACCGACATCGCCCTTTCCGCGGTTTACGGGAAAAGCGCCCAAAGATTTTAATATGTATCCGAAAGGTTTGAACTTAAAAAGCTCTTTTTTTCCCATAAATGTCATCTGTCTTTTTGATGTTACAGCAATAACAATCGGGTCATAGCAAGATTTATGATTTGCCGCATAAATAACGCCACCGACTTCTGGTACATTTTCCCTGCCGACCGTTTCTATTCTGAACATAAAAAACAGTAAAAATCTTGCAAGTGCAAGTACACACCTGTAAAACATCACATTTTCTCCTTTGCAAGCTCTAAAATGCGTTTTTTAACCTCGTCTATCGTCATATCTGTAGAGTCCACCAAAACGGCATCATCTGCCTTTTTTAGCGGTGCAAATTCACGCTCAGAGTCATTTTTATCACGGTATGAAATATCTCTTTTTACCTGCTCAAAGTCCGCAGTCTGTCCTTTTTCCTTAAGTTCCTTTAACCTGCGCATAGCACGTTCTTCTACCGACGCTGTAAGATAAATTTTAAGCTCAGCGTCGGGAAGTACATATGTCCCTATATCCCGTCCGTCCATTATGACATTATTTCCTTTTGCAAGTTCTCTTTGCAAATCTACAAGTTTTAACCTGACGGCGGGAATTACGGCAATATCGGAAGCGCCTATACTGACATCTGCCTCCCTTATGCGCTTTGTCACGTCCTTTCCGCAAAGGAAAATACGCTGTCCGTCATCGTCATAACGGATATCAATGCTAATTTTATCCAGAACTTCCTTTGTAAAGGACTCTGCGGTTATCTTAATCCCGTTTTCAATAGCGTAAAGAGCCGAGGCTCTATACATCGCTCCCGTATCTATATAAATAAATCCCAGCTCACCTGCCACAAGCTTTGCAATAGAGCTTTTTCCCGCTCCTGCAGGTCCGTCAATTGCTATCTTCATATTTTTTCTTCCTTTCTATGCATTTTCGCCTGCCAAGACGCCTGTCGAAAATGCTATCTGCAGATTAAATCCGCCCGTGTATGCGTCAACATCTATTATCTCGCCTGCAAAATAAAGACCCTTTACCAGTTTTGATTCCATTGTTGACGGATTTATCTCGGAAACCTTTATCCCTCCCGAGGTAATTATCGCTTCGCTAATAGGTCTTGTTCCGCTCACAGTAAGCGGCAATGCCTTAATCACACTTGCAAGCGCTGTCCTTTCCTCCCTTGAAACCATAGAGGTTTCCTTATGCGCATCAATTCCTGCGAGCTTTATTATAACAGGAATAAGTGATTTTGGCAATAGTTCCTCAAGAGAATTTATAATATGCTTTTTTGCGAATTTTTCAAAGTCGCGTATCAGCCTTTTATCAAGCGTCGTATCGTCTATCGCGGGTTTTAAGTCGATATATGCACGGCAGGGGATTTTATCCTTTATATGCGCCGACGCTGAAAGTACAATCGGTCCTGAAATCCCGAAATGCGTGAAAAGCATTTCGCCGAAATCATTATATATTTTCTTGCCGTTCATATCTAAAAGTGTTAGTGATACATTTTTAAGAGTAAGTCCCATAAGGTCTTTAGTCCATTTTTCGCGAGTTACCAAAGGAACCAGCGACGGTTTTAAGGGAACAACTGTATGCCCCAGCTTTTTCGCCATTTTATATCCATCTCCCGTAGAGCCTGTAAGAGGATATGAGGCACCTCCCGTTGCAATTATTACGCTGTCTGCTTTTATGACTTTTGTGTCTGTTTTTACACCGCAAACTCTTCCGTTTTCTGTCAAAATCTGCCTTGCGGTGTCTTTTATCTTTAAAACATTCTTTCCGAGCGCATAACGGATAAGTGCATCAGCCACGTCGTCCGCTCTGTCGCTTTCGGGGAAAACCCTGCCTCCGCGCTCAATTTTAACTCTGACGCCAAGTGAATTTAAAAGTGCAGTCATATCATCATTTGTAAAGTTATTTAAAGCACTGTATAAAAACTTCGCATTGGTCGGGATATTATCAAAAAAATCGCTCATTTTCGCGGAATTGGTTATATTGCATCTGCCCTTTCCCGTTATTCTGAGCTTTTTGGCGCATACTCCGTTTTTTTCAATAAGTATAACTTTTCCAGCCCTGTCTTTGAGTTTACCGCACGCGATGAGTCCTGCTGCTCCTCCGCCTATAACTGCGACTGTTTTATCCGTCATTTTTTATCGTACACCTCGTACTCGTCCCAGATTTTTTCAAGTCTTTCAAAATTCCTATGTACCCGCTCCCTGTTTTTAAGTCCCACCTGCGCAATCAGGGCATTTATAAGGCTTATAGGCGCTGTCAGAGAGTCAACAAACGATGTTGTGTCACACTCTGCAATAAGACAATAGTCGCAAACAGATGCGACAGGCGAATTTTTGCTGTCGGTTATGCCTATAACCGTTGCATTGCTGCGTTTTGCGTACTCGAGAGCTTTAATCGTATTCTTTGAATACCTGGGAAAACTTATACCTATAAACACGTCGCCCTCTTCTATATTCATAATCTGCTCAAAGATATCATCGCCGCCTGTAGATTTTATAAGTCGCACATTATCAAA
>JAFZNF010000190.1 GCA_017553025.1 Clostridia bacterium
CCCCCAAAAGTTAGACCTAACAATCTAATTTTTGGAGGTCGGCTCAAAAACTGCCGTTTTTCTCTATTCTTTTAGTGAAATTATAAGCCGTGCGAGGTCTTGCTTTGAGAGGGTATAGTTTTCGTCAAAGGCAAAGTTTTTGGGTATTCCTAATTTTTCCAAAACGGAATTTGCGTATGAAACGGTTACTTCGCTGTCAGGACGGAAAAAATTATCGGCGCTTTCAATAATCCCTAAGGCTTTTGCAGTTCCCACTGACTGATAGTAAGCGGCATCCTGCGGAACGTCTGAAAAATTGTCATTAAAATCCTCTTTTAAATTAAGAAGAGAGATTAAAAGCATAATAAACTCTGCGCGTGTAACCTTTGCAAAACTGCTGTGAAGATATATATTAGCATATGATTCTGCCCATTTTAATATATTTTGCGATGCAAAATCGTCCGCTATATACCCCCAAGAAAACTGATTTTTCGGGATAAGATTGTAAACAGATGCGTTATAGTACTGGCGGGGTTGCTGACGCATATATGGGCGTGCGGGTTCGGAAAGGTCAATGGGATATGCAGAATATATGTCCAAAACATCGTTATTATAAATAATAACCTGCATATGTCCGTCACCTAAAATGTCACAGCAGGCGATATTTCCGAATGTTTCAAGAGTATAAGCCGTTCTCATATACCCGTCATAAAGAGTTGTAACAATATCTTCTTTTTTATGACCTGCTATATAGGTTTTACCGCTGCCGTCAAATTCATATACAACTGCGGGGAGATATACGGTTTCATTTTTTTGTATTATAAATTCTCCGTTTTTAGAAAACATAGAAAGACTGTCCATAAGCAAAATACTTTCTTCAGACGGCTTTTCGCCAAAAGGCGCAACGCACAGGCTTTCCGCACATTCATCAATTTCCCATAAAGGCTCGCCGGAGGCTGTATATGCGCGGACAAAGGGACCGCAGAATATTACCGCAGGGGATTTATCTCCAACAAATGTGCAGGCACAGACGGCGTTTGCGTGTGCGGGCATATCCGCTTTCCATAAAAGCTCACCGCCTGATGTTAAGACATTGTAGCCTGCAATAATTTCCTCTTTTCCGTCGCCGTTCAAATCAAAAACAAAGGGAGTGCGTCCTATATTGCCCTCAAAGCTCCATATTATATTTAAGTTAAAGTCGAGCGCCCACATTTTGCTGAACTTATTCTTTATAAGAATATTTTGCGGATATCCCGTGCCCTCCAAGTCAGCTATAGTAATGCTGTCACAGGCAAACGGGTCGGGGAGCGGTGCATTTTTTTTAACTTCTCCGCTTTTTCCGTCCAGAATAAGAATTTCACCGTTCATTATCAGGATAACTTCATTTTTTCCGTCGCGGTCTATATCGTAAATCTGCGCAGGAATATCGCATTTTACAGAGGGAGAGTCATATTCGGCATCGCCCCTCTGCCATAGAAGCTCTCCGTCAGCCGAAAAAGCCGTCGCGCAGACTATACTGTGCGCAAAATATCGCTCATCTTGCACACTGTCGGGCTTTATGAGGAGAAAATCCATACGCCCATCGCCTGAAAGGTCGCCAAAGCGTATTTGGCAGGAATTTCCCGCCGATTTTATATTTATACTTTTAATGGGTTTAATAGCGTCCATAAAATTTTACCTTTCAACTGATTATGCAAAGAGTATAACATATATTTAAAATAAATGCAAATCACAAAGCATAATATTAAACAAGTGTTTTTTTAAGGAGGATATATTTATGCGTAAAAATCTTGATTTGAGGCAAAAAAAGGTGATTGATATCGATACAGCCGAGCAAATCGGATATATCCGTGATATGGATATAGATTTTGACAGCGGGAGAATTCTTTCTGTAAGCATACCTAAAAACGGGTTTTCGGGATTTTTGCACGATTTTAAGGGCGTTACGGTATCGTGGGAGGAGGTCGTGGCAATAGGAAGTGAATATATCCTCGTAAAATTTAAAAAAAATCCTAAATTTGACGATAAGTGTTGACATAGTGAAAACTATGTGGTATAATGAGTACCAATTTGGTAGAGGTCGCACTTGGCAATAAGTAACCTACGGCGGTTAAGCTCCGACAAAGCGATGCCGTATGCGAAAGGTGTCGGTGCCGAGGACAGCTATGTCAAAAGCTGCATCCGGCACGGTGAAATAAGATTTGCCGTGTTGTCGTGCAAAATAGCACGGAGAGCTATCGGTATTCCTTTTTTATGGGACTTTTAATGATAGCCTTGCCAAAGACTGTCATTTTTTTATGTATATACATAAAAGACAGGCTTTGAAACTATAATTTTATCGGTAGGGGGATAAAAAAATGCAGATTTGTAATAACATTGACACGAATGAGAAAGGGAATTTGACCTTTGCAGGCTTTGATACTACAGAGCTTGCAAAAAAGTACGGTACACCTCTTTATCTTATGGACGAGGATAAAATCCGCGAAAAGATGCGCATTTATAAAAATGCGATGAAAGAGCATTTTGGCGCAGGTTCTGTTCCTATTTATGCATCAAAGGCGGCAAGTTTTAAACGTATTTACCGCATCGCAGAAGAGGAGGGAATAGGCGTTGATGTGGTGTCTATAGGCGAGATTTATACCGCAATTTCAGCAGGGTACGATGTTAAAAATGCCTTTTTCCACGGCAACAACAAAACGGAAGAGGAAATAGAATTTGCAATAAAGAATGACATAGGCTATTTTGTAGCAGACTCCTTTGAAGAACTTGAAAGAATAAATATAGAAGCTAATAAACAAGGAAAAACGCAGAAGGTGCTGCTGCGTATAACACCCGGTATAGATACGCACACAAATAAAAAGATTGCAACAGGTAATGTGGATTCAAAATTCGGCGTTGCAATCGCAACAGGGCAGGCGTATGATTTTGCCGAAAAGGCGTTGGCTTATGAAAATATCGAACTTTCGGGATATCATTGTCACGTCGGCTCACAGGTATTCGACGCAGAAACCTTTATAGATGCGGTTGATATTATGATGGACTTTGCCCGCGATGTCGAGGAAAGAACGGATTACGTGCCTGAAATATTAAATCTTGGCGGCGGATTTGGCGTAAGGTATGTTTACTCACAGCCGGACCTTGATATTGAAAACAGTATAAAAGAGGTTGGCGAGGTACTAACCCAGAAATGCAAGGAAGTGGGTATTCCAAAGCCAAGAATAATGATGGAGCCAGGAAGAAGTATAGTTGCAGATGCAGGTATGACGCTTTACACAGTCGGAACTGTCAAGCAGATAAAGAACTTCAAAAATTACGTTGCCATAGACGGCGGAATGTCGGATAATCCGCGTTTTGCACTCTATGATGCAGAATACACAGTAATCACGGCCAACAAAGCAACACTCCCCAAACATTACAGATGCAGTATTGTCGGAAAGTGCTGTGAAAGCGGAGATATAATTCAGGAAGATGTCCATATTGCAAAGCCTGAACAAGGCGATATAATAGCAGTACTTACAACGGGAGCATATAATTATTCTATGGCGTCAAATTATAACAGACTCAGAAAACCGCCTGTTGTAATGCTGTCAGGCGGAAAGGATTATGTTGCTGTAAAACGCGAAACGCTTGAAGATTTAATAAGAAACGATATATAAGTTGACATAAACATCTTAAAATGCTAAGATTAACATAACAAGTAGTTTTATAGGGAGAGATTTTTGTGAAAGAAAGTTTTAATGTTGGAATAATTGGCGCTACAGGTATGGTAGGTCAGCGCTTTATAGAGCTTTTAGAGAACCACCCCTGGTTTAAAGTAACGGTTTTGGCGGCATCTGGAAGAAGCGCCGGGAAGTCTTACCGTGATGCGGTAGGCTCAAAATGGGTGATGGAGAGAGAAATTCCCGAAAATGTTGCAAATATAACCGTTATGGACGCGACAAAAGACGCAGAAAAAATAGCAAAATCGGTTGATTTCGTATTTTGTGCGGTAAATATGAAAAAGGACGAGATAAAGGCGCTTGAGGAAAGGTATGCAAAACTTGAGTGTCCTGTAATTTCCAATAATTCCGCGCATCGCCATACTCCTGATGTGCCGATGATTATACCCGAGATAAACCCAGAACATTTGGCTGTAATTGATTTTCAGCGGAAAAGACTCGGAACAAAGAGAGGATTTATAGCGGTTAAGTCACACTGTTCAATCAAAAGCTATGTGACTGCACTTCACCCGCTCAAAAAGTACGGGATAACAAAAGTTTTGGCAACTACCTATCAGGCAATTTCAGGCGCAGGAAAAACCTTTGAAACGTGGCCTGAAATGGTGGATAATCTTATCCCGTATATAGGCGGTGAGGAGGAAAAATCCGAGCTTGAGCCGCTTAAGGTATGGGGGGAAGTTAAAAACGGGGAGATAATTGATGCAAAAGAGCCGTCAATTACTACACAGTGCCTGCGGGTGCCTGTATCAAACGGTCATACGGCGGCAGTATTTGTAAGTTTTAAGAATAAGCCGTCTACAGAAGAGATTAAAGATGCGTGGAAGAACTTTAAGGGCGAACCGCAGGAGCTTGAACTCCCGCACGCACCGAAGCAGTTTTTACACTATTTTGAGGAAGATGACAGACCGCAAAGCCGTCTTGACAGAATGCTTGAGGGCGGAATGGCGGTATCGGTCGGAAGACTGCGCCCAGATACACAGTATGATTATAAATTTGTAAGTCTTTCGCATAATACTCTGCGCGGTGCAGCAGGCGGAGGAGTACTTTTAGCAGAGCTTTTGGCTAAAAAAGGGTATTTGGATTAGAAATTGCTTGATTTTGATATTTTGAGCAGAAAGGCTAAGGTGTTATTATGAAAAAATTGCCGTTTACAGGGTCAGGCGTTGCGCTTATCACACCTTTTAATGATGATTTTACGCCTAATTACGAAAAACTTGATGAAATTTTAGAAATGCACATAAGAAACAAAACAGATGCAGTAATTGTGTGCGGAACAACGGGTGAAGCATCTACACTTCCTGATGATGAACATCTGGAAATAATCAAACACACCGTAAAAACTGTGGCGGGGAGAATAAAAGTAATCGGCGGAACGGGAAGCAACTATACCCAGCACGCAATCGATTTTTCCAAAAAGGCGGAGGAGTATGGCTGTGATGCTGTTTTGTGCGTGACACCATATTATAATAAAGCGACATCAAAAGGACTTGTTGCGCATTATACAGCAATAGCAAATGCAATTTCAATACCTGTTATTATGTATAACGTGCCATCAAGAACAGGTGTAAACATTCCGATAGATGCCTTAAAAGAGCTTGCAAAGGTTCCGAATATTGTTGCTATTAAAGAGGCAAGCGGAAATATGAGCTATGCGATGAAGGTAAAAAGCGAAGTTCCCGAGCTTTATATGTATTCAGGAAACGACGATTTGATAGTCCCGATTATGTCAATAGGCGGAAAAGGTGTAATATCGGTTGTTGCAAACATATTGCCTGAGGAAACGCATAATATTTGCGAGTACTACTTAAACGGAGAAACAGAAAAATCCGCAAAACTGCAACTTGATATGCTTGACATAGTCAATAATTTGTTCATTGAGGTAAACCCAATCCCCGTGAAGACGGCTATGAATATATTAGGCTATAATGTCGGCGGACTGAAACTTCCTCTTTGCGATATGGAACAGAAAAATGTTGAAATTTTGAAAAAATCACTTGAGAATTTCGGAGTAAAAAAACTTTAAGAGGTTAAAACAAATGACGAATATAATTTTAAGCGGAGCAAACGGCAGAATGGGCAGAGCAATAACAAAAAAGGCAAGCGAGAGCAGTACTTTAAGCATTGTCGCCGGTTATGATATAAATGATTTTTGCGAAAATCCGTATCCTGTATTTTGCGACATCTCAAAGTGTGATATAGATGCAGATGTAATAGTGGACTTTTCGCACCCTTCTGCATTCGGCGCTGTGCTTGAATTTGCAAAACGTCGCGGCCTTCCGCTTATTGTTGCAACAACAGGACTTTCACCAGAGCAAAAGGAGGAACTTTTTGCGGCAAAATCGCAAATCCCCGTATTTTACTCTGCAAATATGAGTCTTGGCGTAAATCTTTTGATAAATCTATGCAAAAAAACAGCATCGGTTTTGGGCGATAAATTTGATATTGAGATAGTTGAAAAGCATCACAGGACAAAGCTTGATGCTCCAAGCGGAACTGCGCTTGCAATAGCAGACGCAGTAAGCGAGGTCTTGAAAAATACGCCGGAATACATTTATGACCGCCACAGCGTAAGACGCGAGCGGGCAAAGAATGAAATAGGTATCCACTCTGTACGCGGCGGAAGTATTGTCGGTGAACACGAGGTTATTTTTGCGGGTTCTGATGAAGTTATTACAATTTCACACAGCGCGGCATCAAGAGAGGTTTTTGCAGGCGGCGCTCTTGCGGCGGCTGAATTTATGAATGGAAAACCTGTAGGTTTTTACAGTATGAATGACCTTATCGGAGAAATGATATGACCGTAGCTCCTAAAACCTGTTTTTTTACAGGTCACAGATTTATTGGTTTTGAAGAAGCGCGCGAGGTAAAATCTCGATTGACAGAAGAGCTTTTGAACGTCGTAAATGGAGGCTACACTAATTTCATATCAGGCGGTGCTGTCGGATTTGATACTTTGGCGGCTGAGCAGGTGATTTTACTGCGTGAAAACTATGATATGTTAAAGCTTTGCCTTTATCTTCCCTGCATAAATCATAGCAGAAATTGGCGTGAAAATGACAAGATTAGATTTGAACGCATCTTTAGCCTTGCCGACGAAATATATTATGTAAGTGAAGAACGGTACAAGGAAGGTTGTATGAAAAAACGCAACAGGGCTATGGTTAATGCATCGGATTTGTGTATAGCATTTTTAAAAAATGTGCACAGCGGAACGGCACAGACGGTAAAAATGGCAGAAGACAAAGGTCTTCGCATCGTAAATATTGCAGACAGAGTTAAACTATAATCGCCGCTTGACGGTATATTTTACATAATATGTAAAATAATAAAACCGAAAAGAGGCGATTTTTTTATGTTCAAAGGGAAAGCGGTAATAGTGGGAGCGGGAGCGGTAGGCTCAACAACGGCATATACACTTATGATGGGCGGATTATTTAAGGAAATAGTTTTAATAGATGTAAATAAGGACAAGGCAGAGGGCGACGCACTTGATATGTCGCACGGAGTATCTCTTATAAAGCCTGTCATAGTAGCAGCGGGTGATTACTCTGACTGCGCCGATGCGGATATTATTATAATTACGGCAGGCACTCCGCAAAAAGACGGACAGACAAGGCTTGACCTTTTAAAGGAAAATGTCGGTCTTTTTAAAACCATTATTGAAAGCATAACAAAATATGCACCGAGTGATATTATTTTAATGACCGTTTCAAATCCTGTTGATATTTTGACATATGTAACTTATCGTTTGTCAGGTCTTAGGAAAAATCAGGTTTTAGGTTCGGGGACGGTGCTTGATACCTCGCGGCTTAGATATATGATTAGCAAAAAAACGGGTGTTGATGCAAGAAACTGCCACACATATATTATAGGCGAACACGGTGACAGCGAGGTGGCGGCGTGGAGTGTTACCAATATCGGCGGAATGACAATGCACGAATTTTGTAAATATACGGGCAAGTGCGATATGAACGACCTTGATAAAATGTACTGCGATGTAAAAAATGCCGCCTATGACATAATAAGCAAAAAAGGTGCTACTTATTATGCAATAGCTTTGGCAGTGTCAAGAATATGTGAGGCTATAGTAGGCGACGAAAATTCAATTCTGACAGTTTCGGGAATATTTGAGGGGGAATACGGCATACGGAATGTGGCCCTTTCTGTGCCAACAATGGTTGGAAGCGGCGGAGTTGAACGCATTTTCGAGGTTCCGTTCGGCAAAGAGGAAATAAAGGGATTAAAAAACTCAGCAGATACGCTTTCCGACATATTAAGACAAATTGGAATGTGATTTAAGAATTCGGTATACAGCCGAATTTTTTTGTAAAAAAATTTTTTTGGCTATTGCAAAATTTTGTGAAATATAGTAAAATGTATAATGAGGTAAATTTGGAATATTTTTGAATTTAACTTGTATTGTGCTGGAAAGGAGAATATTATGGAACCATCAAATTGGCTGGTTGTTTGCCTCGGAATGGGAACGGTATTTTTTGGACTTATATGTCTTATTGCAATATGTAAAATTACGAGTTTTGCAGTAATGCTGTTTGAAAAGAAAAAAACGCCGGAAGAACAACCGATTTTAAATAAACAGGAAATTTTAGCAGCTGTTTGCGCGGCAATTGCCGAGGAAACAGGTTTTGATGTAAAAAATGTAAGAGTATTGTCATTTAAAAAGATATAAAGGGGATAAAAAAATGAAAAAATATAAGGTAAATGTAAACGGAACAAGCTATGAAATTGAAATAGAGCTTATTGACGAAACGAAAAGTGAACAATCTGTTAAAAAATCTGAGCCAAAACCTGCAGGAGAGGGTGAGCAGGTGACAAGTCCTATGCCCGGAACTGTTTTAGATATTAAGGTAAAGGCCGGCGACACCGTAAAAAAAGGTCAGGTACTTATAGTTTTGGAAGCAATGAAAATGGAAAATGAAATTATGGCGGGAACTGACGGCACGGTAACCTCTGTTGCTGTTTCAAAAGGCGCGTCTGTCGGAACAGGCGATATGCTTTTGACAATAAAGTAATCGGGAGAAGAACATATGGAAGCAATAACGAATTTTTTCGGACAGACGGGCTTTGCTATGCTTTGTGCAGGCAATAACTGGCAGACGGTTATAATGATTTTAATTGCCTGCTTTTTACTATATCTTGCTATTGTAAAGAAGTTTGAGCCTCTGCTCCTTTTACCGATTGCATTTGGTATGCTTTTAACTAACCTTGTCGGTGCGGAAATTTATCACGAGGCGCTTTTTGAAGGCGGTCACGTGCATTGGGATATGTTCGGGGGCGCAGGCGATATAACCCCTGGACTTGTTGATTATTTATACCTTGGCGTAAAGCTCGGAATATATCCGTGTCTTATCTTTATCGGTGTAGGAGCAATGACTGATTTCGGACCTTTGATTGCAAATCCGAAAAGTTTGCTCTTAGGCGCCGCAGCGCAGCTTGGTATATTTATAACATTTTTGGGAGTAAAGGAATTGTTCCCGATAGTAATTCCTGCACTGGACGCATTTTTAGGCGGAACACAGCTTCAAAATCTTGCCTCATCTGTGGGAATTATAGGCGGTGCAGACGGACCTACAGCCATTTTTGTAACGTCACGCTTAGCGCCTGACTTTTTGGGACCTATCGCGGTTGCGGCATATTCGTATATGGCGCTTGTACCTGTAATTCAGCCGCCGATTATGAAGGCGCTGACAACCAAAAAGGAAAGACAGATTGTTATGAAGGCGCTTCGTCCTGTTTCAAAAACGGAAAAGGTTATTTTCCCGATAGTTGTTACAATATTTGTTGCTTGGCTTGTGCCTTCTGCTGCTCCTCTTGTCGGCTCTTTGATGCTTGGAAATCTGCTTACAGAGTCAGGAGTGTGCGACAGACTTTCAAAAACCGTTCAAAATGAGCTTATGAACATTGTAACTATCTTTCTGGGCATTTCTGTAGGCGCAACGGCAACGGCAAAAACATTTTTGTCACCGCTTACCCTATGCATACTCGCAATGGGAATAATTGCGTTCAGTATGGGAACTGCAGGCGGTGTGCTTTTAGCAAAGTTTATGAACCTTTTCTTAAAACAAAAGATAAATCCGCTTATCGGAAGCGCAGGCGTTTCTGCCGTTCCGATGGCGGCACGTGTATCCCAGAAGGTGGGACAGGAGGAAAATCCGAAAAACTTCTTGCTTATGCACGCTATGGGACCAAATGTCGCAGGAGTTATAGGGTCTGCAACTGCAGCAGGCGTACTTTTAGCGCTTTTTGCTAAATAGGAAAGGATATTTTTATGAGTAAATTATATATAACCGATACAATTTTGCGTGATGCGCATCAATCTCAGGCGGCAACGAGAATGAAAACAGAGGATATGATTCCCGCGTGTAAAATTCTTGACAGTATCGGCTACTGGTCACTTGAATGTTGGGGCGGCGCAACCTTTGACGCTTGTATGCGCTTTTTAAACGAAGACCCGTGGGAAAGGCTTCGCACTTTAAAGGCTAATTTGCCCAATACAAAACTGCAAATGCTTTTCAGAGGTCAGAATATCTTGGGTTATAAGCATTATGCTGATGATGTTGTAGAGCAATTTTGCAAAAAATCTATTGAAAACGGCATAGATGTTGTAAGAATTTTTGATGCATTAAATGACCCGAGAAACTTAGAGGCAGCAATAAAGTTTGTTAAGGAATACGGCGGTCACGTAGAGGCGGCAATAAGCTACACAGTAAGTCCTGTGCACAATATCGACTATTTTGTAAGACTTTCCGAAACTCTTGAGAAAATGGGCGCAGACTCAATTTGTATTAAAGATATGGCAAATCTTCTGCTGCCGTATGATTGCTATGAACTTGTCAAGAAATTAAAGGAAAACATCGGTGTTCCGATACATTTGCATACGCACAATACCGCAGGTACGGGCGATATGACAAACCTTATGGCGGTAAGCGCAGGCGTTGATATTGTTGACTGTGCTCTGTCGCCTCTTGCAAACGGCACATCAAACCCGTCAACTGAGGCTATGGTTGCAACGTTAAAAGGAACAGAACGCGATACCGGGCTTGACCTTGAAAAATTGTCGATAGCGGCAGCACATTTCAGGAAAGTTGCCGACAGATTGAAAAGTGAGGGTATTTTAGACCCTAAAGTGCTTAATGTTGACCCTAATGCACTTTTGTATCAGGTTCCAGGCGGTATGCTGTCAAATTTAATTTCTCAGCTTAAACAACAAAATGCAGAAGATAAATATTATGAGGTTTTAGCAGAAGTCCCGAGGGTGCGAAAAGATTTCGGTTATCCTCCGCTTGTAACTCCGACAAGTCAGATTGTAGGAACACAGGCAGTTTTGAACGTGCTTATGGGAAGATACAAGATGATAAGTAAGGAGTCAAAGGGCATTTTGCGCGGGGAATACGGGAAACTGCCCGGCGAAGTAAATGAAGAGGTGCGACGTATGGCGATAGGCGATGATGAGGTAATAACCTGCCGTCCCGCAGACCTGATTGAGCCCGAACTCCCTAAATACAGGGAGGAAACCAAAGATTTTGCAAAATCTGAAGAAGATGTACTAAGCTATGCACTTTTCCCGCAGGTTGCAAAGAAATTCTTTGATGAAAGGGACTCAAAAAAGCAGGTCATAAAAGAAGAAGTAAGAGAAATATTTGTAGAAGATTTATCATAAAGGAGAAGAAAAATGTCGGAAGAAAATGTTTTTGACGTCTTAAAGGAAAGAGGACTTATTGCGCA
>JAFZNF010000020.1 GCA_017553025.1 Clostridia bacterium
AAAAACGGCAGATATGCCGTTTTTTGATTACTATTCTATTCCCATTTGATTTTTAATATCTTTTATCAAATCGTCTATCAGCTTTGCGCCGTTTTCCATAGAGTCTGAAACGGTTCCTATATAAAGCTTTATCTTTGGCTCCGTTCCCGACGGACGGACTATAAAATACGTTTTTCCGTCCGAAAGCTCATATTTTAACACATTTGATTTCGGACGTCCCGTGTTGTCATATTCAAAGTCTGTGACCTTTACAACATCTAATCCTATTGCCGATTTTACAGGCGATTTACGCAAGTTTTTAAGAATTTCGCTCATTCTTGCCATACCGTCTTTTCCGGGCATAGTAAATGATACCGTTCTTTCCGCATAGAAACCGTACTTTTCATATATCTCCATAAGGGCATCATATAAGGTCTTGCCCATATTTCTATAATACGCCGCCATTTCGGCAATAAGCATAGTCGCAACAACGCCGTCTTTATCGCGTGCGTGATTGCCTACAAGGTATCCGTAGCTCTCCTCAAAGCCTATTAAAAAAGTATGGTTTTTCTTTTCGGTAAATTCAGTCATTTTTTCGCCTATATACTTAAATCCTGTTAAGAGGCTCATACACTCGATACCGTAAGATTTTGCAATCTTAGCCGCAAGTTCGGTTGTAACTATCGTTTTTATCACAACGCCGTCTTTTGGAAGTTTTCCGCTCTCACTTCTTGCACGCAAAATGTACTCGACAAGCAACGCGCCCGTCTGATTTCCTGTAAGAGTCTTATAGTCACCGTTTTTATCACGCACCAAAATACCCACACGGTCACAGTCAGGGTCTGTTCCGATTATCAAGTCGACATCATTTTCCTTTGCAATCTTTTCTGCAAGATAAAATCCCTCTGCATTTTCAGGGTTTGGAGATTTTACCGTAGGGAAATTCCCATCTTCATTATCCTGCTCTGCAACTACCAGCACATTTTTAAATCCTATGCGCTTTAAAATCTCCTTTACAGGTCTTGAGCCGCTGCCGTGGAATGGCGTATACACAAGTTTCATAGTATCTGCTACAGCAAATACGCTTTCAGGATTTATCTGCTGTGTTTTTACCGTTTCTAAAAACTTTTCGTTAAGCGCCTCTCCAACCATTTTTATAAGTCCCTTATCCTTTGCCTCATCAAAAGACATAACGGATACATCGGAAAATACATCATAGCTTTCGATTGCATCAATGACGATTTGTGCTGCCTCAGGCGGAAGCTGTCCGCCGTCGGGTCCGTAAACCTTAAAACCGTTATATTCCTTTGGATTATGGCTTGCCGTAATCATAACGCCGGCTCCGCAGACAAGCTCACGAACACCAAAGGACACTTCCGGAACAGAATGAACACTATCAAAAAGATATGCCAAAACGCCCTCATATGCAAGAGTTTTCGCCGTTTCTTCTGCAAAAACTCTTGAAAAGTTACGCGTATCATAACCAATCAGTACACCCTTTTCGGAGGTTCCCATCTTTTTCACAAATGCTGCAACACCTTTTGCCGCACGGCGAACGTTATAGATATTCATACGGTTTCTGCCGATACCCAAAACACCTCTCATTCCTGCCGTTCCAAATTCTAATTCACGGTAAAATCTGTCCTCGATTTCCTTTTCGTCAGAAAGGTCTGAAAGCTCATTTCTCTCCTCATCAGAAAGAAGTCCGCAATCAAGCCAACGCTTATATTCGTCCATAAACTGTGCCATAAATTTTGTTTCCTTTCAAAGAATTATACCATTATTATACATCTTTATACCATTTTTTGCAAGCATCTCTTAAAAAAAATCGGAACAAGCAAAAAATTGCTTGTTCCGACGTGGAGCTGTTGAGCGGGATTGAACCGCCGACCTCATCCTTACCAAGGATGTACTCTGCCTACTGAGCTACAACAGCGTA
>JAFZNF010000191.1 GCA_017553025.1 Clostridia bacterium
GAGCATTTAAATCTTGAAAAACCTAAAAGCACTATTTTAAAAAAGGTTTTTGGCGGGAGTAAGCCTGAAAAGGTTAATAATGAGATAACTCTTTCGATAGATGATAAAAAATTTCAAAACCTGTCAGAAGACGAAAAAACGGTTGCAGTGTTATTGATGGAAGAAAATATGCATATTGATGATATAAAAAGGCGCAGCGGTATAGAAATTTCAAAGCTGACGCCGATACTTTCTATGCTTGAATTCGGGGGTTATATAAAAAAGCTCCCGGGCAACAACTATAAACTGAACATTTAACGGAGGCGCATATGGCAAAAAAACTTCTTATAGTAGAGTCACCCGCAAAGGCAGGTACAATAAAAAAATATTTGGGCAAGGATTATGAGGTTACTGCATCAATGGGGCACATCATTGACCTTCCGAAAAGTCAGTTAGGTGTTGATGTAGAGAATAATTTTGAGCCGAAATATATAACAATACGCGGTAAAGGCGAGCTTTTGACAAAACTCAAAAAGACGGCAAAGGCATCGGATAAGGTGTACCTTGCAACCGACCCTGACCGTGAGGGCGAGGCGATAAGCTGGCATTTGGCGAAAGCCTTGGGAATTCCTGAAGAATCCGCCTGCCGTGTTACATTTAACGAAATAACGCAAAATGCAGTAAAGGCTTCTATAAAAGAACCGCGCAGAATTGATATGGATTTGGTAAATGCGCAGCAGGCAAGAAGAGTTCTGGATCGCGTTGTCGGCTATAAAATAAGCCCTATACTTTGGGAAAAGGTTAAAAGAGGACTAAGCGCAGGGAGAGTTCAGTCGGTTGCGACAAGAATGATCTGCGACCGCGAAGATGAGATTGAAAATTTTAATCCCAAGGAATTTTGGACGGTTGAGGCGCTTTTAAAACACGGGAAAAAGGAATTTTGTGCTAAATATTACGGTGAAGCCGGCAAAGAAACAGAAATTGACACAAAAGAGGACGCGGAAAAAATTAAAAACGATATAACCGCGCTCACGGTGAAATCGGTAAAAATAGGCGAGATAACTAAAAATCCGCCTCCTCCGTTTACTACAAGCACTCTCCAGCAGGACGCGTCAAGAAAACTCGGATTTGCGACATTTAAGACTATGCAGACGGCACAGACTCTTTATGAGGGTGTGAATATCGGAGGACGGTACGGCTCCTTGGGTCTTATAACATATATGAGAACAGACTCATTAAGAATATCAAATGAGGCACAAAGGGAGGCAATAGCATATCTTACTTCCAATTTCGGGAAAGAGTATGTAAAGCCGAGACAGTATAAAACGGGCAGGAATGCACAGGACGCACACGAGGCAATCCGCCCTACAAGTATAAATATTGAGCCTGATAAAATCCGCGACAAGCTCACAAACGACCAATACAAGCTGTATAAGCTGATTTGGGAGCGTTTTGCGGCAAGCCAGATGGCGTCAGCTTTATATGAAACGCAAAATGCCGTTTTGGAAAGCGGAACACACACTTTCCGTGCAAGCGGTTCCAAATTACTGTTTAAAGGATTTATGAAAGTTTATACCGAGGGCAGCGATGAAACGCAGGACAAGGATAAAGCTCTTCCTGAGATAAAAGCGGGAGAAAATGCAGAAATTCTGAAAATTGATGCGCTTCAGCACTTTACAAAACCGCCCGCACGATACACCGAGGCGGCTTTAGTACACGCTTTGGAGGAAAACGGTATCGGACGCCCGAGCACATATGCCCCCACAATCACCACAATTGTGTCAAGGGGTTATGTAAGACGTGTAAAAAAACAGCTTGTCCCGACAGAGCTTGGCAGAATAACTACGGATATTATGAAAAACCACTTTGAAGATATTGTGGATATAGAGTTTACCGCAGATATGGAGAAAAAGCTTGATGAGGTAGAGGACGGCAGAATTTCGTGGATAAAGGTTCTTTCGGAATTTTATCCTGAATTTGAGAATAATCTGGAAAATGCAAAAAAGGCGATAGAAAAGATAAAGATAAAAGATGAAGAATCTGACGTCATATGTGATAAATGCGGCAGAAAGATGGTATATAAGATAGGCAAGTTCGGAAAATTCCTGGCTTGCCCGGGATATCCCGAATGTAAGAATACGATGTCCATAAGGACAGAGGCAGGTGTAAAATGTCCGAAATGCGGCGGAGAAATTCTCGTCAAGAAAACCAGAAAGGGTAAAAACTATTACGGCTGTGAAAACAACCCGAAATGTGATTTTATGGTATGGGATAAGCCTCTTAAGAAGGAAGTGTGTCCCGATTGCGGCGGTATATTGCTCGAAAGAAAAGGGAAAAATGCCAAAATCTATTGCATAAATGAAAAGTGCGCATATCAAAGAAAACCCGAAAGGAAATCTGTAAAATGACGGCTCGTGTAATCGGAGCGGGACTTGCAGGCTGTGAGGCGGCAAATCAGCTTGCTAAACAGGGAATTTCGGTTGAGCTTTATGAGATGAAACCGAAAAAGTATTCTCCTGCACACAAAAGCGAAAATTTCTGCGAGCTTGTCTGCTCAAACTCGCTAAAGGCGGAACGTATAGAAAATGCCTGCGGTTTGTTAAAAGCTGAAATGCGCCTTTTTAATTCGGTTATGATGCAAGCTGCTGATGTATCAAAGGTGCCTGCAGGCGGTGCACTGGCGGTGGACAGGGACATTTTTTCTAAAGAGGCGACGCGGATAATCCGTGAAAATCCGCTGATAACGGTGGTAAATGACGAATTTACAAAAATTGATACCGATATTCCCACAATTATCGCAACAGGACCGCTCACCTCGGGCGCACTTCTTTCGGAGATTGCGCATCTTACTAAAAGCGAGGGACTTTACTTTTTTGATGCAGCAGCGCCGATTGTTGCAAAGGACAGCATTGATATGGACAAGGTCTTCTACGGTGCAAGGTACGGGCGGGGCAGTGATGATTATATAAATTGTCCTATGAACAAAGAGGAATATGAAGCCTTTTATAATGCTTTAATATCAGCCGAAACCGTTCCGCTTAAGGATTTTGAGGGAGCGGAGGTTTTTGAGGGCTGTATGCCGATAGAGGTTATGGCAAAACGTGGGGAAAAGACGCTTCTTTTCGGACCTTTAAAACCTGTCGGGCTTGTCAATCCCAAAACGGGCAAAGACGATAGCTATGCGGTAGTTCAGTTAAGGCAGGATAATCGTGAGGATACGCTTTATAACATTGTCGGATTTCAGACGAATTTAAAATGGGGCGAACAAAAACGGGTATTTTCAATGATACCCGGACTCCACGATGCAGAATTTATACGGTACGGCGTTATGCATCGAAACACATACCTTGACTCACCGAGGATACTTAATAAATATTACCAGATGCGAAAGTATCCGAATATTTTCTTTGCGGGGCAGATAACGGGCGTTGAAGGGTATGTAGAGTCCGCATCATCAGGAATTTTAGCAGGCTACAATATGGCAAGAAAAATCTTAGGTAAAGACTTTTTTGAACCCAGTAAAAAGACCGCAATAGGAGCTCTCCCGCTTTATATAAGCGATGAGAATGTAAAAAAATTACAGCCTATGAACGCAAATTTCGGAATAATTGAGCCCCTTGATTATTGGGCGCATAAAAATGAGAGGAATTTAAGAATTGCCCTAAGGGCACTGAAAATACTTGAAGACTCACTTTTAAAGGAGAAAATATGAACTACAAAGAATATACAGCAAAAAAAATATCAGAGCTTTGCGGAATAGAACCTGAGGAGGTAGAAAGGCTTACCGAAACACCGCCCGAGCAAAAGCTCGGGGATTTGGCATTTCCCTGCTTTTTTCTTGCAAAAACTATGAGAAAAGCGCCTCAGCTTATTGCAAAGGAGCTTTCCCGAAAGTTTTCGGAAGATAAATACATAGAAAAAGCCGAAGCTGTCGGCGGATATTTGAATTTTTTCTATAACAGA
>JAFZNF010000021.1 GCA_017553025.1 Clostridia bacterium
GAAAAAAATCATTTAGAAGGTATAGATGTTGAAGAATATAAAGAGGGCGAGGTTTTCGTAACAAAAATAACGGTAAATAACGAAAAGGGAAGCGATATTTTGGGAAAACCCAAGGGCACCTATATTACCCTTGAAATACCAAACCTTAAATATTCAGATGAGGCGTACAAAAGCGCCTGCAAACAGATTGCGGTTGAATTAGGAAAACTTGCCAAAGTAGACAATAACACAAAAACTCTTGTTGCAGGCTTGGGAAATAAATATATTACGCCCGATGCATTAGGACCTAAAGCGGTATCATATCTTGTAGTTACAAATCATATTAAGCAGGGAAATGATTTTTTGGGCGATTCGTTTAGCCGTGTATGTGCCGTTGTGCCTGGAGTTTTGGGTACAACTGGCATTGAAACAACAGATATAATAAAGGGTGTTGCAGATAAAATAAAACCGGACCTTATTATAGCAGTAGACGCTTTGGCATCTCGCAGTATGGACAGAATTTCAAACACTGTGCAGATATCAGATACGGGTATAAGCCCTGGCTCGGGCGTTGAAAATAAGCGCGAGGGCATAAATGAAGAGGCACTGGGAGTAAAAGTAATTGCTATAGGCGTCCCGACGGTTGTTGATGCCGCAACTGTCGCCTCGGACAGCATCGATGCCGTACTTGCAGGACAAAACGGGGGCTCGGACAAAATAAGCCGTGAAAAAATTTACACAGCTCTTGCAAAAAATGTGGGAAATATGATGGTAACCCCGAAAGATATCGATTCGGTAATAGAAAAAGCCTCAAAAACAGTCGCAAACGGTATAAATTTAGCACTTCACAAAAACTTGACTTTGGAGGAAATAGAAAGTTATATTAGTTATTGACATAAGCCAAATTTTGGGTTAAAATTAGTGTATCTGTAAATTTGTAAAAGAGGAAAAACTATGATAAAATCGGTTTTGATAAACGATAACATAACCTTAAATTATATACCGATGTCAAAACTAAAAACTACAACAATCGGCATATATATTGCAAGGAAACTGAATAAAAATGAGGCATCAAAAAATGCACTACTGCCGCACGTTTTAAAAAGCGGATGCAAAATGTGCAAAAACCGCGAAGAGGTTGCGCATTTTTTAGAGAACTTATACGGCGCTAAAATGTCCGCAGGAATTTCAAAAAAGGGTGATACGCACATTCTTTGCTTTGAGGGTGAAACAATTTCTGACAGTTTTGCCCCAAACGGCGAAAAACTCACTTTGGGACTTTTAAGACTTCTGCTTTCGCTAATTTTCGATACAAAGGACGGATTTGATGCCGAAGATTTTATAGCAGAGCGCAATAATTCAATAACCAAAATCGAAAGTATAATAAACGATAAGCGCATCTATGCCAATTACCGCTGTCAGGAGGAGATGGCAAAGGGTGATATTTTCAGCGTCCCGAGGCTTGGCTACAAAGAGGATATGGAAAATATCACAAAAGAGAAGCTTTACTCTTACTACAAAACAATAATTACAAGCTCACATATAGATATTTACCTTTGCGGAGATGCCGATATCACAGAAATCGAGCGGGAAATAAGAAACTTTGCCGAAAATCTCAGCTTTCAAAAAGCAGAAATGCCGAAAAGCGGTATACTTTCTCCCAAGGATAAGGTAAATTTTGTGTGCGAGCGGTTTAATGTTACGCAGGGCAAACTTTCTATGGGATTTTTGACTCATACTGAGGCGGCGGATAAAACCATACCTGCGCTCGTTCTTGCAAATACAATATTTGGCGGAGGCGCGCAGAGCAAACTGTTTAATAATGTCCGCGAAAAGCTGAGCCTTGCATATTATGCAGGCTCGGTATTAAACCGTGCAAAGGGATTTCTTACTGTAAACGCAGGGATTGAAATATCAAATTTTGAAAAAACAAAAGCGGAAATACTGTTACAGCTTGAAGAAATGAAAAATGGCAATATTTCCGAAGGCGAAATTGAAGCATCTAAGAATTTTATAATAAACAGCCTTAACTCTTATGACGACGACCAGTATGAAATGATTTCATATTATCATAACGAAAAGATAATAGGCTCAAATATGGAAATTGAGGAATACAAAAACAGTATTTTAAAACTGACCAAAGCGGACATTATAGAGGCAATATCAAAGGTGACGCTGGATACTGTATATTTTATTACGGGAACGGAAGAGGCATATGGAGAAGATAATTGATAAACATTCGGGTGAATGTATTTATTTTGAAAAGGACAAAAGCGGACTTTCCGTCTATATTATGCCGAGAGCGGATTATACGGGAAGTTATGCGATTTTTGCGACAAAATACGGCTCTGTAGACTCGGAATTTGTCGTACCGGGCGAGGAAAAGATAACAAAAGTTCCCGACGGTATTGCACATTATCTTGAACATAAAATGTTTGACCAGCCTGACGGAAGCAATGTTTTTGACAAGTTTTCACGCTTTGGCGGAGAGGCAAACGCATTCACAAGTTTTAATATGACGGCTTATCTATTTTCGGCAACGGAGCATTTTTATGAAAATTTGGAAACGCTTATGGATTATGTGCAGTCGCCGTATTTTACCAAGGAGAGCGTACAAAAAGAGCAAGGCATAATTGCCCAGGAAATAGGTATGTATGACGATAATGCACCGTGGAGGCTTTTCTTTAATTTTTTGGGACTTTTATACCATAACAATCCTGTAAAACTTGATATAGCAGGCACCGTTTCAAGTATTGCAAAAATAAACGAAGAGCTTTTGTATAAGTGCTATAATACATTTTATAATCTGTCGAATATGACTCTGTTTGTTACTGGAAATTTAGACCCGGAAAAAACGCTTTCTGTGATAAAATCAAATATTAAAAATTCCAAACCTTATTCTGAGGAGATTAAAAGGATATATCCTGATGAGCCGAAAACGGTAGCGGGAAAATTCAAAACACAAAAAATCAGCGTAGCAACGCCTATGTTTATGATTGGCTGGAAAGATAATGATGTGGGATTTTCAGGCAAACGTCTTTTAAAAAAATCAATAGAAATGGAAATACTTCTTGAACTGATTTTCGGAAAAGGCTCAAAGCTTTATAATGAGCTTTACAGAGAAGGACTTATAAACCAAAGTTTTTCCTGTGAATATGCACCGCAGGAAAGCTATGCATATACTATGATTGAGGGACAAAGTCCAAATCC
>JAFZNF010000192.1 GCA_017553025.1 Clostridia bacterium
TTCTTCTTATAAAATGCGAGCCACTTTTCTGTCTTAGTATCATCTGCAAGGTCGGACTTGTTTAAAATTATAAGCCTCGGTTTTGATGCAACAATGTCATCAAAATGCGGATTTCGGCTGGATAGTGGAATACGGGCGTCCAATATCTCTACTACAGCATCAACGAGTTTTATATTTTCTTCAAGCATACGGCGTGTTTTTGCCATATGCCCGGGGTACCAGTTGATGTTAGCAGAATGATACATCTCATTTTTATTGTCCATTTTCATTCACATCCTTGCAGACGTCAATCCATTTTTTGTATCCTGATGCCGTTTCAAGCTCGTTTAAGGTTAATTTTACCGCGCTGTTGGAACTTCCGCAGGCAGGGTAAACAGTATCAAAGTTTTTTAGCGAGTTATCAAGATAAACTTCCGCACCTTCATTTATACCAAACGGACATACTCCGCCTACGCTATGACCTATGTATCTTTCTACATCTTCAAAAGGTATCATTTTTGCTTTTTGCAAAAACTCCTCCTTGAATTTTTTGTTGTCAATCCGCGCATTACCCGACGCAACAATAAGAATGGGGTTATCGTCTACAATAAACGAGAGCGTTTTTGCAATTTCATTTTCGCTGCAGCCTATCGCACTTGCTGCCTCCGAAACTGTAGCAGAAGACACGGAAAACTCCATAACTTTATCTTCAAAACCGTATTTTTTTAAATGTTCTTTTGCTTTTAATAGTGACATATTTTTTCTCCTTTATAAAACAGGCAGGTTAAATCAACCTGCCTCACTTATTTTAATACTCCAAACGACATTACAGGCCATAACCTGAATATTGCGTGTCCGCCTATTGCCCCAAACGGAACCTCGCCCAAAGATGTCGAGCGTGAGTCCTTACTGTTCGGACGGTTATCGCCCATAACGAAAACACAGTTTTCGCTTACAGTAAAAGGATACTCTGTATTCGGGTCGGTAATACCTGTCATTCCGTCATAATACGGCTCCTCCAAAACTTCGCCGTTTACTATAACTTTTCCTGCGCTAATGTCAATGACATCGCCGGGCATTCCTATAATTCTCTTAATATGGTATTTGCGTTTTAACTCTTGAGGCAATTTAAAATACATACGGAATTTTGAAAATGTGCTAAGCTCTGTATTATTCATTTCTTCATACTGTGCGTAGTATTCCGTTCTGTTTTTGTATGCGCTGTCTAAAATTATTATATCGCCCATTTGCGGCTTATAGCCGATTTTAGTAACAAAAAGCCTGTCATTGTTTACTAAGGTGGGGTACATAGACGGTCCGTCAACTCTTACTATATCCACCAAAAACATCTTAATGCCAAAAGCAATAACTAAAGCTAAAAAGATGGTATAAAACCACTCCCATACCTCTTTTAAGATATTAAATTCTCCGCTTGTTTCCTTAACCAGCTCCAATTTTTCGTTTTCAAAATTATTATCTGTCACTTTCATACACCTCAAAATATATTATATCACGCTGTAAAATAAAGGCAAGAAACAACTAAAAAGGGACACAAAATATGTCCCTTTCGTAATTAAAGAAAATTTAAATTCTTTCCTTAACCTTTGCAGCTTTTCCGACTCTGTCACGGATATAGAAGAGTCTTGCGCGTCTGACTTTACCTTTTCTTGAAATTTCAATCTTTTCAATAATAGGTGAGTTAACGGGCCAAGTTTTTTCAACGCCTACACCGTAAGAAAGACGTCTTACAGTAAAGGTTGCGCCGATGCCGCTGCCTTGCTTTTTGATAACGGTACCTTCAAACATCTGTGTTCTGGTACGGTTACCCTCGACCACTCTCTGATAAACCTTTACGTTGTTACCAACACAGATATCAGGCAGGTCGGTTCTAATCTGGTCTTTTGTCAAAGCACTAATGATTTCCTTTGAATTCATCATTTTGCCCTCCTTTTATAAAATAGATGTTCGTGCCGACCGAGGCAGAGGACCACCCAAAACTAACTTGAGTATTTTAGCATATTTATACACAAATGTCAATACTATTTTAAAAGATTTTTTTGTAATAAAAAAAA
>JAFZNF010000193.1 GCA_017553025.1 Clostridia bacterium
CTGAACGCAGGAATTACCTTTGTTTCAAAGTTTTTCAGCTGTTTATGATATTCCAAGCTGTCATATGGATTATCGGTTGTGCAAATTACCTCTACATTAGATTTTTTGATAAGATTTTTGACCGAAAATTCAGGGTTTTTCAGCTTTTCATTTACCGTATCCCAAATTTTCTTTGAGTTTTTTTCGTTTAAATTTAAGTCATTATCAAAATATCTTTTAAGCTCCAGATGTGTCCAATGATAGAGCGGATTTCCGATAAGTTTTGGCATAGTTTTGTCAAAGAAGAGCCACTTTTCGTAAGGGTCAGCTTTTCCTGTTATGTATTCCTCATCAATTCCGTTTGACCGCATTTGACGCCATTTATAATGGTCACCGCCCAAAAACAGCTCATAAGCGTCGGAAAACCGATAATCCTCAGCTATCATTTTGGGTGAAATATGGCAATGATAGTCTATAATCGGCAAATCCTTAACATAATCAAAAAGAACTTTTGCCGTTTCATTTTTAAGCATAAAGTCTTCATTTATAAAACTCACATCACGACACCGTCCTTAAATATCGATATTTCTTCATATCCGTTCTGCTCATTCTTTGTTTGTTTTCCGTTTGCAACCTCTATTACATATTCAAACAATTCTTCCGTCAAATCTCTTTCTATAAGTCCGCTTGCATCAAAATCAATCCAATTTGACTTTTTATCTGCTAACGTTTTGTTAGTGGATATTTTGACAGTCGGCACTCCTGTTCCCACAGGTGTTCCTCTGCCCGTTGTAAATAAAATCAGATTTACACCTGCTGTCATAAGATTTGTTATAGCGACTATATCATTTCCGGGACCGTCTAAAAGAGATAGTCCGCCTTTTGTGACAGTATCACCGTAAGTCAGCATATCAACAACAGTAGCTTTTCCGCCCTTTTGTACACAGCCAAGCGCTTTTTCTTCCAATGTTGTAATTCCGCCCGCTTTATTTCCGGGCGACGGATTTTCATATATGACCTGATTATGTCTTATTAAATAACCCTTGAAATTATTGATTAAGTTTACCGTTTTATTAAAGGTTCCCTTATCTTTGCACCTTTTCATTAAAATATGCTCTGCCCCAAACATTTCAGGAACTTCGGTCAAAACGCTTTTTTAATAGTTGTGTCAGCTTTGCAGGGAAGGTTTTTGCAGGTTTATCCGTAATTTTATCATTTTCATCAAAGCAAATTCCCGCCTCTGTTGTGTTTGAAATTACAAAACGAAAATCAGAATTTTCGGCTAATTTTATGTATGCATCAAAATCATCATAAGGCTTTACGCATCTTGAAATTACATCTATTTTCTTTGTTTCAACGCCCTCTAAACCTCGGCAAATATGCGTATATTCGCAGTTTTGTGCTGTCAGCATATCGCACATACCATTTTCAATAGGCTGTACGACAACGACTTTTCCGTCAAAATCTGTCTTTTCGTTTACGATTTGCAGCATCCAATCTGCAAATCCGCGCAGGAAACCGCCCTCCCCGAATTGTATGACTTTTTCTTCCATAGTCATCTAAAACTCCTCCGCACAACTTTTAATCTTCCTGTACCATAAGCGGCATAGTAAATAAAGACAAATACATACCTGCTGCTGTCTTATTAACGAATTTAATTTTTTTGTCTTCACTTCCGTTGTTAGTGTATCATATACCAGGCAAATTAGTCAACAATATTATCGATTTTTGGGTTATTTGCTTGCAAACTTGCTCATAACGTCTTCCACCCTTTTACAGTTTTAATGCAATAACAAGTTTAAAATCACCAGTTCGATTTTTTTTGTGAACAAATAACCTTGAATTTTTAACTAAAATATTGTAAAATGCATATACAATATGAAACTTCAGGGGGTTTTATATGAACATTTCAGATTTTGCCAAAATTGCAGGCGTATCAAAATCTGCTGTCAGCAGATACTTTAACGATGGTTATTTAAGCCGTGAAAAGCGGCAACAAATCGAAGAGTCAATAAAACTTACAGGGTATTCTCCAAGCATTTCAGCACGTTCTGTTAAAACGCGGGTTACAAAACAGGTCGGCGTTATTCTACCCAAACTTTCGGGTGAAAGCAGCGCAAGGGTTGCAGAAGGTATTGCCGAGGTTCTAAATGCCGAGGGGTACCAAATTTTGCTTGCAAATACCGCAAATGATTATAACAAAGAAATTCATTTTCTTGATTTATTTAAGCAAAACAGGGTTGACGGTGTTATTTTGCTTGCAACTGTATTTACCGACCTGCACAGGCGTATTCTCGGTAAAATGCGTGTCCCTGTCATTATCGTCGGTCAAAAAATCAAGGGTTACAGTTGTGTCTGTCACGATGATGAAGGCGCATCATATGCCCTTACAAAACTTATGATAGATAACGGCTCAAAATCCCCCGGATTTATAGGCGTTAATATAAACGATATTGCCGCAGGCAAAAATCGACGCCTTGGCTTTGAGCGTGCTGTGACTGACGCCGGCATCAAACTGAACAGTGATTTTTGCGACATTGCCAAATTCAGTATTGACTCAGGTTATGAAAAGGCTAAACGTATTTTAAGCGGAAAGGAAAAACCTGATTCTCTCTTTTGCGCAACAGACAGCATAGCAATTGGCGCTATGTTTTTTTGCCGCGACGCAGGTATCAGTATTCCCAATGATATTTTTATATCCTCAATAGGCGACAACCGTATGGGGGAAATAGCTTATTCCCCGCTCACTACAGCCCATTTTCACTATAAAACGGCGGGCATAAGCGCAGCAAATATGCTGCTTACCGAAATTAAAAGCAGTAATGTTATACCACGGACTTTGCAACTTGATTTTGAGATAATAGAACGCCAATCTGCCAAGAAAAACTGAAACTGTGTGAAACCACCCGAATATTTTTAAATATTGTTGCACATCTACAATAGACATTATCTTCTCCGACTGTTAAACTATACATATAATATGAAAAGGAGCTGATACTATGGACTACAAAAAATGTGCATCGGAAATTTTAACTGCCATCGGCGGCAAGGATAATCTGGCAAGCGCTGCCCATTGTGCAACCCGTCTTCGCTTGGTTATCGCAGATAACAGCAAGGCAAACAAAAAGACGCTTGAAAATATAGACGGCGTTAAGGGCGTTTTTGAGGCTTCAGGTCAACTTCAAATTATCATCGGCACAGGCACGGTAAATAAAGTTTATGATGAATTTATTGCATTAGCTGGTATTGAAGCAGCATCAAAAGACGATGTAAAAGCGGCGGCGGCTGCAAAATCTCCTTGGTACAAAAGAGCTGTAAAAACTTTGGGAGATATATTTGTTCCTATTATTCCCGCAATCGTTGCAACAGGACTTTTAAATGGTCTTTTGGGCGGTTTGGGAAGAGCTTTTCCGAGTCTTGCGGACTCACAATTTTTCGGACTTTTAAACATTTTTTCAAATGCAGCGCTTGTATTCTTACCTATATTGATTGCAATCAGTGCGGCTAAAATTTTTGGCGGAAATGTATACCTTGGCGCAGTTATCGGTATGATTATGATTCACCCGGACCTTGTAAATGCCTGGAGTGCGGGCGGAGGTGCCCAGACTTCTACCATCTGGTCGTGGTTCGGACTTTGGAATATTCAAAACACAGGCTACCAGGGACACGTTATTCCTGTGGTTATTGCAGTCCTCTTTATGAGCAAAATCGAAAAATGGCTGCATAAAAAGGTGCCTGAAACTTTTGATTTGTTTGTAACACCGCTTGTATCGGTGCTTGTAGCGGGATTTTTTGCTATGACAGTTATCGGTCCCGTATTCTCACAGATTGAAACCTGGGTTTTGACAGGCGCAAAAGCGCTTATTGCTATTCCTTTCGGTATCGGTGCATTCATTATGGGCGGCGTGTATGCTCCTACAGTTGTAGCGGGTGTTCATCATATGTATAATGCCATTGAGCTTGCAATGATTGCCGAAAACGGACAGAACACCTGGATGCCTATTGCAACTGCGGCAAACGTTGCGCAAGGCGCAGCGGCTTTAGCGGTAGCTTTTAAAACGCGCCAGCAAAAGATTAAATCTCTTGCGCTTCCCGCATCATTATCTGCATTTATGGGCATTACCGAACCTGCAATATTCGGTGTAAATATAAGATTTGTAAAACCGTTAATTGCAGGTATGATAGGCGGTGCGTTCGGAGCAGCAGTTGCTTCCGTAATGAAGGTTTATGCAACGGCAAACGGAGTTACCGGGATATTTGGATTTTTAATTACAACTCCTACATTTTTGGGCTACCTTATAACTTTCCTTGTTGCATCAATTATTGCTTTTGCAATTTCGTATATAATTTATAAAGACGCCGAGGAAGAAGCGGAAACTGTCCCTCAGCAGGAAGATTTAGATAATTCAGGCTTCGTTCTCTCACCTCTTAAGGGTAAAGCTATTGATATGTCACAGGTTCCTGACGAAACCTTTGCATCAAATGTGCTTGGCATCGGCGCTGCCGTTGAACCTTCAGAAGGCAAGGTCGTTGCTCCTGCAAGCGGTGTTGTAAGCACTCTTTTTGACACACATCACGCAATCGGACTTACGCTTGATAATGGCACAGAACTTCTAATTCATATCGGCATAAATACTGTAGAATTAAAGGGCGAGGGATATGAGGCGCATATAAATGAGGGCGACCATTTTGTCAAAGGACAGACTCTCATAACTTTTGATAAAGAATTGATAGAAAGTAAAGGCTACAAAACTGTTACCCCCGTTATAATTACAAATCCCGATGACTTTTCAAAAATTGAAAAGTCGAAAGACGGGGAAGTTGATTTCCTTGATAAGCTGATAATATCAGAAAAATAATGAAAAACAATTTTAGACAAAAACTTCATTTAGAGCCAAAAAAGGGCTGGCTTAACGACCCAAACGGACTTTGCTTTTTTGACGGCAATTATCACGTTTATTTCCAGTATTCTCCTGACAGTGCTTATGGCAAAGGTAATAAATGCTGGGGACATTTTAAAAGTCCCGATATGCTTAACTGGACATTTTGCGGGACGGTTCTCCGTCCCGACTGCCAAGAAGACAGGAGCGGAGTCTATTCAGGCTGCGGCTTTGTAAAAGGTAACACATTGTATCTCTTTTATACGGGAAATGTAAAAAAAGAAGGTAATTTTGATTATATAACCCAAGGCAGAGAGGCAAATGTTATACTTGTGACCACCAAAGACGGGCAGAATATGAGCAAAAAGCTGACACTGCTTAAAAACTGCGATTATCCTGAAAACTGTTCCTGCCACGTGCGTGACCCAAAGGTATGGGAGGAGAATGGCGTTTATCATATGGTTTTAGGCGCACGGACACTTGATAATAAAGGCTGTGTACTATACTACGCCTCTTGCGACCTTTTAAAATGGACCTTTGAAAAAGAGGAAATCTACCCTGATTTTGGTTATATGTGGGAATGTCCCGATATAATAAGGCTTAGCGGAAGGAAATATTTAAGCATTTCGCCTCAGGGACTTGAGCACGGCAAATTTTCGCACCAAAATATTTATAGCTCAGGCTATTTTAACGGCGAAAACTTTATCGAATGGGATTACGGATTTGATTTCTATGCTCCCCAAACATTTCAAGCAGCGGACGGACGCACAATAATGATTGGCTGGATGGGTATAGGCGATATTCCGTACAAAAACCCCACAGCAGAGCTTGGCTGGCAACATTCTTTAACTGTCCCGCGCGAGCTGTTCGTTGGAAAAACAGGAGAAATACACGCTCTTCCAGTATCCGAAATGCTTGCATTAAGGAAAGAAAGTATTGAAATTTCAAAAAATGCCGAAATTAAATGCGAGCTTCCCTTTGAGCTTGACGGAAATGCGGGAGAAGACTTTTCTTTGACTCTTGGAAACCACCTTATTATGTATTTTAAAGACGGAGTTTTTACTTTATCCTTTACAGATAAAGATGTAAGCGGCGGAAGAGATACAAGACGAGTAAAACTGCCCTTTATTTCAAGTATAAGAATACTTTTTGATACCTCTTCAATCGAAATATACTTAAATGACGGAGAAAGAGTTATGAGTACACGCTTTTATCCCGAGCACACC
>JAFZNF010000194.1 GCA_017553025.1 Clostridia bacterium
TAAAAAGGCCTGGTGGAAAAAATTTATTCAGGAGTCAAAATATAATGTAGGCGTTGACTGTGCTATTTTAATGAATCCCGAAACGTGGGTGGCTTCAGGGCATATCGGCGGTTTTTCCGACCCGTTAATGGACTGCAGGGAATGTCACGCACGGCACAGAGCGGACAAGCTGATTGAAGATTTTGCGCACGATAAAGGCGAAGATGTAACCGTTGACGGCTGGAGCAACGAAAAAATGCTTGAATATATAGAAGAAAACGGCATCGTATGTCCGGAGTGCGGAAAGCATAATTTTACCGATATACGCCAGTTTAATCTTATGTTTAAAACATTTCAGGGCGTTACCGAAGACTCATCATCAACCCTATACCTGCGTCCAGAAACGGCTCAGGGCATATTTGTAAACTTCAAAAATGTTCAGCGTACTTCAAGAAAAAAGATACCTTTTGGAATAGGACAAGTCGGAAAATCCTTCAGAAATGAAATAACTCCGGGTAATTTTACATTCAGAACGCGTGAATTTGAGCAGATGGAGCTTGAATTTTTCTGCAAGCCCGGCGAGGATTTGGATTGGTTCTATTACTGGAAAGATTTTTGTATGAAATGGCTTACCTCTCTCGGCATAAAGGAGGAAAATGTCCGTTTCCGAGACCATTCAAAGGAGGAGCTTGCATTTTATTCAAAGGCGACCTCCGACATTGAATTTGTGTTCCCGTTTGGCTGGGGCGAGCTTTGGGGCATTGCAGACCGTACCGATTATGACCTTATGCAGCACCAAAATCATTCAGGGGAAAGTATGGACTATATTGACCAGGCAACAGGCGAGCGCTATGTTCCCTACTGCATAGAGCCGTCCCTGGGTGCAGACCGCGTAACTCTTGCATTCTTGGTTGAGGCTTATGATGAAGAGGAATTGGAGGGCGGTGACAGCCGAGTTGTACTTCACTTAAATCCCGCTTTAGCGCCTGTTAAGGCAGCGGTTTTGCCTCTTTCAAAGAAACTTAATGAGGGTGCTGAAAAAGTTTTTGATGCACTTTCCAAAAAATTCAATATAGAATTCGACGACGCAGGTTCAATAGGCAAGCGTTACCGCCGTCAGGACGAAATCGGAACTCCGTTTTGCATTACCTATGATTTTGACTCGGAAAACGATTCTTGCGTAACTGTCCGCGACCGTGACACAATGACGCAAGAGCGCATTAAAATTGATGATCTGGAAGCCTTTTTAGAAGAAAAGCTTTCATTTTAAAAAACAAAAAAGGAAGGTAGAACAAATGAAAACAATTGACGAATTCAAAAAGTTTATTTCAAGAGGCAACGTTGTTGATTTGGCAGTCGGAGTTATAATGGGCAGTGCTTTCACGAAGATTGTAACCTCACTTGTAGAAAACATCATAACACCGCTTTTAAGCGTTATAACAGGAAAGGTTAATATTGCCGATTTGTCTGTAGCCGTTACAGAGGAGCTTGTTATCCCTTACGGACAGTTTTTGCAGGCAATTATCGATTTCCTGCTCATTGCAATTTCTGTATTTGCAATAGTTAAGATGATAAATAAGATAAGAGAAAAATTTGAGAAAAAGGAAGAGGAAGAGGCTGCTCCTCCCGCACCGTCAAACGAAGAGGTTCTCTTAATCGAAATCCGCGACCTTTTAAAGAAGGACTAAAAAATCGGAGCTTATATGCTCCGATTTTTTTTAGTCCGCCTGTGTCGGTATCTTCCCTTTTCCGTTTTATTAACGGCTTTGGGAACAGTGTATATATCGGTATATGCCTCCGCCTGTGCCTCGTTTTCAGGCGGAATTTGAATTAATCCCGTACACTCAGTCATTGATGCGACCGTATTTGCATTATTCATAATATCAAATGCAAAATCTTCATCTTTCATAATTTTTCGCCCCTTTTTATATTTCCCGAAAACGAAAAATTTAATGAAA
>JAFZNF010000195.1 GCA_017553025.1 Clostridia bacterium
ACTGAAAATATGTTATAAATAAAAAATGGGTAGGGAAGGACTCATAATAATTCCTGAATGCAATTTGTATTAACGCCGATAAAAATGTAAGACTTGTAATCTGTGAAACTGAAGCAAATCACCCGTTTGTTCAGGTGGAAATGATGATGCCTGTTTTAGCAATTGTGAAAGTTGATTCTATTGACGAGGCAATAAAACTTGCTGTTGAAGCTGAACACGGATGCAGGCATTCGGCACATATCCATTCAAAAAATGTAGACCATTTAACACGTTTTGCAAAAGCGGTTGAAACTACAATTTTTGTTAAAAACGCTCCCTCCTATGCGGGAATAGGCGCAGGCGGAGAGGGTTATACAACATTTACAATAGCAGGTCCTACGGGAGAAGGATTAACAGCTGCTCATTCATTTACAAGAGCAAGAAGATGTGTTCTTGTTGACGGACTGCATATTGTTTAAGATTAGGAGCTAATTTATGAATTCTTTGGGAATGATTGAGGTATATAGCTTTACAACAGCATTGTACGTTGCAGACCTTATGGCAAAGGCGGCTAATGTAAGACTTATTGCTTTTGACAGAAACAGACCTTTTGCCCCCAATATACCTGCGCCGCTTATTATGGAGGTAAAGATTGAGGGCAGTACATCAGATGTAGAATTTGCCGTTCAGGTCGGCAGGGAATATGCCGAAGAAAAGGGTAGGTTCATAGTTTCCCATATAATACCACATCCTGATAGTGATGCGGAAAAAATGGCATATTTGTGCGATATAAACAGAGATAAATATAACAAAAATATGCCTAAAACAATGAAAAATGTGAACTCTGATAATATAGAATTTCAAGGTGCTTTGGGCATTTTGGAAGTACAAGGCTATGTGTGTGCAGTTGAGGGACTTGACAGTATGCTAAAAGCGGCAAACGTAAGGCTTTTGCATAAGGAAGAACGTCTTGGCGGAAGGCTTGTAACTTTGATTGTTACAGGCGAAGTATCAGCGGTTAAGGCTTCAGTTGAGGCGGGAAGGGACAGTTCATCAAAAATAGGGAAGGTATACGGAACAGAGGTTATTGCAAGACCTCACAATGAACTTCTGAAATTTTTTGATTTGGAAGCAATAGGTGAATAAATATGGCAATATATGATGTAGAAAAAGTTGAAAAAATTGTTTCTAAGGTTCTGACTGAGTATAAAAAGGATAAGAATGAGGAAATTAAGATTGGTGTTTCTCAAAGGCACGTACATCTGTCAAGAGAGGACCTTGACATTCTTTTTGGAAAGGGCTATGAGCTTACAAAGAAAAAGACACTTATGGGCAGGGAATTTGCAAGCGAAGAATTTGTTACGTTAGTAGGTCCGTCCCTGAGGTCTATCGAGAAGGTAAGAGTTTTAGGTCCTGTAAGAAAGAATACTCAGGTTGAAATTTCAAGGACTGATACATTTATTCTTAAAGTAAGTCCGCCCGTAAGACCGTCGGGTGAAATTGAAGGCTCGGAAAGACTTGTTTTGGTAGGACCTAAAGGGAGCGTATACTTAAAACAAGGGGTGATAATTGCGAACAGGCATATTCATCTTACCCCTGATTATGCTGCGCGTCACGGAATTAAAGACGGCGATTATGTAAATGTAATTGTTGAGGGAATTAAGCCGACAAAATTTTTTGATGTGCAAGTAAGAGTAAGAGATGACTTTAATATAGAAATGCATATAGATACAGACGATGCAAACTCTGCCGCAATTAAAAACGGGGATTTTGTGAGGATAGTAAGGGAATAGAAAGCCATTTTAAGAGGGGGAAGAGATGTTTGCTCTTGAAAGACAAAAAAGAATTTTAGAAACTTTAAAAACGGACGGAGCTGTGTGGGTAAGCAAGATGAGCGTTGAGCTTGGCGTCACGGAAGAAACGGTACGGCGCGATCTTGAAAAACTTGAAAAACAAGAATTGATTTTAAGGACACACGGCGGAGCGATACCTATTGATGAGGGAAATCACGAGATGTCGCTTGAAAAGCGTAAAAATCTCAATATTGACTGCAAAATACGTTTGGCAAAGGAAGCGGTAAAGCACATTGCGGCAGGCGACACTGTTTTTCTTGATGCGTCAACCACAACCTTTTACATTGCAAGAGAGTTAAAAGTTATGAAAGATGTGACCGTTATCACTAATTCCATAAGGGTAATCAATGAGCTCTCTGGTGTTTCCGGTTTAAAAGTAATAGGAGTAGGCGGAGTAGTAAGCAATAATCAGTCCTTCGTCGGAAGTCAGGCGCAAAAAATCATTTCAGAAAACTTTTTTGCAAATAAAATGTTTTTTTCAAGCAGAGGCATTACAATAAATGCAGGAATACTTGAAAGCAACGACTATGAATGTGAAATAAAGCAATGTATGCTTAAAAATTCAGATAAAAAGTACTATCTGTTTGATAAATCAAAAGTTGGCAGAGTTGGATTTGCAAAACTTACACAATTTGATGTGATTGACTGCTTTATAGCAGAGAAAAATTTTAATACGGAACTAAAAAATGCATTATATG
>JAFZNF010000196.1 GCA_017553025.1 Clostridia bacterium
AGACATAGAAAGGTCTTCCTGTAAGAGGACAGAATACCAAGAATAATGCAAGAACCAGAAAAGGTCCTGCAAGAACAATGGCGAATAAAAAGAAGTAAAGGAGGGACTAAGCAATGGCAAAAGTAGCAAGAAAAACTACTCGTACAAAGAGAGTTAAAAAGAACATCGAAAGAGGCGCGGCGCATATCCGCTCTTCCTTCAACAATACTATCGTTACCATTACTGATGTAAACGGTAATGCTCTTTCTTGGGCAAGTGCCGGCGGCTTAGGCTTCCGTGGATCTAAAAAGAGTACTCCGTTTGCTGCACAGACAGCGGCAGAAACGGCAGCAAAAGCTGCTATGGAACACGGTCTTAAAACTGTTGAAGTTTATGTAAAAGGACCGGGAGCAGGCAGAGAAGCTGCAATAAGAGCGCTTCAGGCAGCAGGTCTTGAAGTTACGATGATTAAGGATGTAACGCCTATTCCTCATAACGGATGCAGACCGCCTAAGAGAAGAAGAGTCTGATAAAGGAGGAAGTAGAAGATGGCAAGAAATATGCAACCAGTTCTCAAAAGATGCAGAACATTGGGAATAGAACCTGCTGTTATGGGTATTCATAAAAGCTCAAGAAAGAATCCCGCAAAGGGCAGAAAAAAGCAATCCGAATACGGCTTGCAGTTAAATGAAAAACAAAAGGTTAAGTTTATATACGGCGTTTTGGAGAAACAGTTCAGACAGTATTATGTTATGGCTACCAAAAAGCACGGTATAACAGGTGAAGAATTGTTATCAATTCTTGAAACAAGACTCGATAACGTTGTATTCAGACTTTGCCTTGCAAATACAAGAAGAGAAGCAAGACAAATCGTAAACCACGGACATATTCTTGTAAACGGCAAAAAGGTTGATATCCCGTCATACCTCGTAAAACCGGGCGACGTGATAGCACTTACCGAAAAGAGCAAAGCATCTGCAAGGACACAGGAAATCGCAGAGGCAAATGCGGCAAGAGTCGTACCAAAGTGGTTAGACATGGATAAGAATACAAAACAAGGCAAAGTTATAGCAATTCCTGCTCGTGATGACATTGATTACGAGGTTGAGGAGCACTTGATTGTCGAATTGTATTCTAAGTAATCAATGTTTTACCCTCGGAAAAGTAATAATTGAATATATGAAGGAGGGTCCGATACAATGATAGAAATGGAAAAGCCCAATATAGAATGTAAGAAGCTGACAGAGGATTTTGGAGTATTTGAGGTATCTCCCTTAGAGCGCGGGTATGCAACCACAATCGGAAATTCTCTGCGCAGAATATTGCTTTCATCACTCCCCGGAGCTGCTGCAACATCAATCAAAATTGACGGTATTCAGCACGAATTTTCAACAATACCGGGAGTTAAAGAAGATGTTCCCGAAATAATCCTGAACATCAAAAAGCTTGCAATAAAATTATATTCTGATGAGCCAAAAACAGTATATATCGAGGCACACGGTGCAGGCGAAATCACTGCAGGAGATATAAAAACCGACTCGGAAGTAGAGATATTTAATCCGGATTTGCACATAGCAACGCTTAATGAAGATGCGAAACTGTATATGGAAATAACCGTAGCTAAAGGAAGAGGATATATCTCGGCTGATAAGAATAAGCAAATGCTTCAGTTACCTGTCGGAGTTATACCTGTAGATGCAATATTTACACCTGTTAAAAAGGTAAACTATACTGTTGAAAATACAAGAGTAGGCAGCAATATTGACAGGGAAAAATTAACTGTTGAGGTTACCACAAACAGCACAACCAAGCCTGATGAGGCGGTAAGCCTTGCTGCTAAGATAATGAATGACCTTTTGACGCTTTTCGTTGACCTTTCGGAAGAGGCGAAGAATACGGAAATCGTAAAGGAAAAGGAAGAAAGCAAGAAGGAAAAGGTTCTTGAGATGACTATTGAGGACTTAGAGCTTTCAGTCCGTTCATATAACTGCTTAAAGCGTGCAAGTATCAACACAGTTGAAGACCTTGCAAACCGTACCGAAGAGGAAATGATGAAAGTCAGAAATCTTGGACGTAAATCGCTTGATGAAGTTAAGAATAAATTGCACTCCTTAGGCTTAGCCTTAAGAGAGGAAGAAGAATAATAATTGCCTGATGAAAAGGAGGGATTGTTAATGGGAACAAGAAAATTAAATCTTCCTACAGACCAAAGAAAAGCACTGCTCCGTAACTTAGTTACCAGCTTTTTGGAAACAGGAAAAATTGAAACTACATTAACAAGAGCAAAGGAAGCGCAGAGTTTGGCTGAAAAGATGATAACTCTCGGTAAGACAAACACATTGCACTCCCGCCGTCAAGCCTTGGAATTTATCACAAAAGAGGACGTTGTAACGAAACTTTTTGCTGAGATTGCTCCAAAGTATGCTGAGAGAAACGGCGGATATACAAGAATAATGCAAACAGGACCGCGTCGCGGTGACGCAGCTCCTATGGCAATTCTTGAGCTTGTATAAGTAAAACATAAAAGCTCCGATTTTTTGTCGGAGCTTTTTGCTTGCCAGTAATACTATTTTGTGTTATAATCAGTGTATTATGAAAAAAGAAGGTGAAACCTTTTGAGAAATGTAATAGTAACAGGCGGGACGCGGGGGATAGGAGCGGCTGTAAGCTGTGAATTTATAAATAACGGTGACAGAGTTTTTGCCGTATATGAAAAAGATGATAAAACTGCGCAAGAATTTGCCGAAAAAACAGGTGCGATAATAATAAAAGCCGATGTTTCCAAAAAAGAGGGTGTTTTATCAGTCTTTAACGAAGTCAGAAAGTATGGAAAAACTGATATTTTAGTAAATAATGCAGGAATTTCCGAGATTAAACCCTTTGCGGATATTACAGAAGAGGAGTGGGACAAAATTTTTGCAGTAAACACAAAAAGCGCATTTTTGATGTCAAAAGAGGTGCTTTCCGATATGCTGGCAGATAAAAAGGGTAAAATTATAAATCTTTCGTCAATCTGGGGACAGACGGGTGGCTCGTGCGAGGTGCATTATTCCGCCTCAAAAGCCGCACTAATCGGCTTTACAAAGGCTTTAGCAAAGGAATTAGGCTTATCGGGAATACAGGTAAACTGCGTAGCCCCGGGGGTTATAAATACAAATATGAACGCGCATCTGACTAAACAAGAAATGAACGAATTAAAAGATGAAATTCCGCTAAACCGCATAGGAACTCCCGAAGATGTTGCAAAAACGGTGCTGTTTTTGGCGAGTGACGCGGCAAACTATATAACAGGACAAGTTTTCGGAGTAAACGGCGGTATGAATATTTAAAAAAGTGTGACGAAAGTCACACTTTTTTAAATATTCATTGAAATATCATTTGCGGCAACTGCACCGTCAGCACAAGCGGTGATTATTTGCCGAAGCGGTGTCTTGCGTACATCTCCGACAGCATAAATACCGTCAGCGCTTGTTCGCATATTCTCGTCGGTTACTATATATCCGTTTTCATCTAACTCCAAAATGTCTTTTACAATGGCGCTGTTCGGTATACGTCCTGCCGCAACAAAAACGGCAGAGGTATCTAAAATGGTATTTTCAGAAGATACAACATTTTTTAAAACTACCGAATTAACCATACTTTCGCCCTGAATTTTCTCGATGGTTTCGTTTGTCCTTATAATGATTTTGGGATTATTTTTAACCTTTTCCACTAAAGTTGCGCTTGCACGGAATTTGTCGCGTCGGTGGATAAGGTATACAGCTTTGCAGAACTTTGAAAGATAAAGCGCATCTTCAAAAGCGGTGTTTCCCCCACCTGCAACAAGTACCGTTTTATCCTTAAAAAACGCGCCGTCGCAGGTTGCACAGTAGGATACGCCAAGCCCTTTAAACTGTTCTTCTCCCTCAGCGCCCAAAAGACGCGGACCTGCACCTGTCGCGATAATGACTGACTTTGCGCGGTACTCATTTTTGCGGGTCTTTATAAGTTTTATATCTCCTGTCAAAACCTTTATCTCAAGCACTCTCTCAGACGAAAATATTCCTCCGAACTTAAGCGCCTGAGTGCGCATTTTCTCGGCAAGTTCAGTGCCTTTTCCGAAAAATCCCGGGTAGTTATCCACCTCGTATGTGTAATTTAACTGTCCTCCGCTTCCTGTAGATTCTAAGATGAGAGTTTTCAAATTTGCTCTGCCAAGATAGAGTGCCGCGGTTAGACCGCTTGGACCTGCTCCGATAATAATTACGTCAAAATCCATAAACATCGCTCCTTTCTACGCCTTTTCCAAGGTAAATGAAAATGTCGTTTTTTTCGCGGAATTGCTTATTTTTACACTTTTTACGTTTATTTGCTGTGAGTGAAGACTTAATATATTTTTTACAAAGGAAAGACCTAAACCTGCCCCGCCATTTTCGCGGTTCCGCGATTTATCGGATTTATAGAACCTATCAAAAATATACGGCAAATCTGCCTCGTCTATGCCAGTCCCGATGTTTGAAATTTCAAAAACAATTTGTTCGCCTCTTGAGAAAACTTTTATATCTATTCTTGAATTTTCAAAGCTGTACTTAATGGCATTATCCAAAAGATTTATTATTACGCGCTTTATTGAGTCGGGCTCAGCTAAAACGCGGATACTGTCCTCTTCAAAATCAACGCCGAGTTCAAGTCCTTTTGCATCAATTTCCTTTTCAGCGGATATTATGCAAAGGCGGGTTACCTCTGCCAAATCAAAATCCTTTATTGCCAGCTTATACCCGTGAGAGGTCATTTTTGTCATCTCGAGCATTTCGTTTGTAAGACGCACAAGTCTTGTCGATTCCTCCAAAACCAGCTGTAAATACTCATTTTGACGCTCTTTCGGAATGGTGCCGTCCAAAATACCTGAAATAAAGCCTGATATTGAGGTCATAGGCGTGCGGAGCTCGTGGGAAACGTCAGATATAAAGCCTGTACGCATTTCTTCTAAATGTTCCAAAGAATCCGCCATATAATTAAAACTTGAGGCAAGCTGTGAGATTTCATCGGTTGCGGAAAC
>JAFZNF010000197.1 GCA_017553025.1 Clostridia bacterium
CCAAAAAAGATTGCTCGCTCCAAGGCACAGAAAAACATTCTTTGTCAAGCTCTGCAAGTTCACCGCAGTCTTTATCTGTCATTTTAACTATTTCCAAGCTTTTCCGCCACCTTTTCGAGCGCATTATAGAGCTTTTTTGCACATTCCTCATACTCCCCGACATCTCCGCCATATGGGTCTTCAATATCAAAATCAAGCCCGGCATACTCACAAAGAGTGAACACCTTCCCCTTTGCTGACGGCTCTAAAACCATTTTATGCGCCTTAGTCATTGTAAGTATCAAATCGCTTTTCTCTATAAGCTCGGTATTTATGCTCTGTGCGTGATGTCCCAAAAGGTCAATACCGTATTTTTTCATAGCAATTACCGCCTCATTTGAGGCAGGTTCGCCGTCGAGCGCAAAAATCCCTGCCGATTCAATCCGCACATCAAGATTTTTTTCGACAGCTATTTTATTGAAAAGCGCTGCCGCCATTGCTGAGCGGCAGGTATTTCCCGTACAAACAAACAGTACATTCATCTTCATTCTCCTGCATATATAATTCTATAGCCTGCGGATTTATACAAACGATTTTTTACTGCAAGCTCCATTTCGTCCTTCATACACATCTGCACATATGCTTTTTCTATCCCATTCTTGTCAAATTCACGGAGAGCTGAAAAAAGTATATTTGCAAATTCTAAGTTATTTCTGCCCTCAAATATGTATAAATCTGCGCCGTACTCATCACGGACAGCAGATAAGACGCCCACCTTTATGCCTTTTTTTCTGTCAGATGCTACCAATTCCTTTATTTTTTCCGCAGTCGCCTTCTGACCGCCTTCAACTACCGTAATCTCCGCGTCAGGCGCATAGTGCCTATATTTCATACCGGGGCATTTTGGCTTTTCATTTTCCTTTAATCCCGAAAGTACCGTATCGTCAATTTTTACTCTGCCGCAAACCGAGAGTATATCCTCTTTTGTTATTCCGCCCGGGCGCAGAACTATTGGAATTTCTCCCGTTACGTCAATTATAGTCGACTCTACACCGACAGACGAATTTCCGCCTTTAATTATGGCGTCAACCTTGCCGTTTAAATCGGAAATTACGTGCTCCGCTTTTGTCGGGCTGGGTTTTCCCGAAATATTTGCGCTCGGTGCTGCAATCGGAACTTTAGCCGCCTTTATAAAGGCTCTTGCTACTTCATTTTCGGGTATTCTGACACCTACCGTATCAAGTCCCGCCGTAACTATATCGGGAATATCAGGCTGTTTTTTTAAAATAAGCGTAAAGGGTCCTGGCGCAAATTTTTGAATAATCTTGTTTGCGTCTTCGGGAATTTCCCGTGCAACATTCAGTATATCCCCGCTGTCTGCAAGATGCACAATAAGAGGGTTGTCCGACGGTCTGCCCTTTGCCTTGTATATCTTTTTTACTGCAGTTTCGCTGTAAGCATTTGCTCCGAGTCCGTAAACCGTTTCGGTCGGAAATGCCACAATCCCCCCGTTTTTTATGATATCGCTCAGAACGGAGAGGGATTTTTCATCTATTTCTTCTACAATCAAGGTTTTCATTTTTGGAACTCCGACAAAAGGCTGTATTTGATATCCCAAAGAGGCTTTGACAAATCCACATAGTATTTATGCGGATTTTCAAATCTTTTTACCTCGTCCCAGAGCTTGTCCACCTCTAAGGCGCAGTATTCTTTAAGAGCTTCAAGCGGCGGAGTTTCATAAACACATTCCCCAGCCTTTACAATCTGTTTTAAAAGCGGACGTACATAAAAATTGGTAACCGTCTTTTTCTTCCACGTATGCTCCTGGTCAAACAGCTCGTACGGTTTCGAGTCGTCTATAGTTTCTCCCCTTAATGCGACAACATCGGCAATCGCCGCTCCCGTTTCCCTTGAATAGAGCCTGTAAACCTGCTTAAATCCCGGCGTGGTAATTTTTGCAACATTTTCGGAAATCTTGATTTTAGGTACAATGTTCTCGCTGCTGTCCTCTACTGCGACAAGTTTATAAACACCACCGAAAACAGGCGATTCCATAGACGTTATGAGCCTTTCTCCTACGCCAAATGAAGAAATCTGCGCTCCTTGCATAAGGGTATCGCGTATTATATATTCATCAAGCGAGTTTGAGGCACATATTCCGCAGTCGGGATAACCTGCCTCATCAAGAATTTTGCGGCATTTTTTGGAAAGATACGTTATATCTCCCGAATCAATCCGCACACCTTTAGGACGCTTGCCCATAGGTTTTAGAACCTCGTCAAAAACCTTTATTGCATTCGGAAGTCCCGATTCCAATACATTATATGTGTCAATCAAAAGCATACAGCTATCGGGGTACTGCCTTGCATATGTTAAAAACGCCTCATATTCGCTGTCGAAAAGCTGTACCCAGCTATGCGCCATAGTACCGAGAGCAGGGACTCCGTACTCTCTGTCAGCAATTGCGCAAGCCGTACCGCTGCAGCCGCCTATATATGCCGCACGTGCGCCAAGAATTGCCGCATCGGCTCCCTGAGCTCTTCTGGAGCCGAACTCCATAACAGGTCTTCCGTCTGCCGCACGCACAATTCTGTTTGCCTTTGTTGCAATTAAACTCTGATGATTTATTGTAAGCAGTATCATTGTTTCCAAAAACTGTGCCTGAACAACAGGTCCCCTTACCGTAACAATAGGTTCCTGCGGAAAAATCGGCGTGCCCTCGGGTATCGCCCATACATCGCAGGCAAATTTAAAGTTTTCAAGATACTTTAAGTATTCCTCATTAAAAATCTTTTTACTTCTCAGATATTCTATATCGCAGGTTGTAAATTTAAGGTTTTTAAAATAGTCAATCAGCTGCTCAACACCTGCCATAACGGCAAATCCGCCGTCTGACGGAATATCGCGGAAAAACATATCAAAATATGCTGTTCTATCTCCAATTCCCTCGCAAAAAAAGCCGTTTGACATTGTAAATTCATAAAAATCGGTAAGCAATGTAAGATTTAATTTATTTTCCATTTCATATTCCTTTCCGTAATATGGTAAAAATCAACAAAAAGGGGCGAAACGCCCCTTTTATCTTTAATATGTACTGCCGCCTCTGCGATACCCTCCTGAGCGCTTTGATTCGTTTGAACGCTTTAGTGCAAGCATCTTTTCGTCCGCGTCCTTCTTAAATTTAGACAGTTTATCCTCAAATGATAAGTCCTTACTGGAATTATCGTTCCAGTCTATATCTGCAGGACGGACACGGGCGGTACTTTTTTTGGTGTCTACAGCTTGTGCTTTCGCTTTTTTTATTGACAGGCTTATTTTACCCGATTTATCAATATCCAAAACCTTTACGCTGACCGTTTCCCCGACCTTGATATAGTCATTGATGTTCTCTATATATTCATTTGTTATTTCAGATATATGCACAAGCCCTGATTTATTGTCCGCAAGAGACACAAATGCTCCGAACGGCATAACACTTTGTACCTTGCCCGAGGCAATACTTCCGATTTTCAAAGCCATAAGCTTAAGAATTCCCCCTGTTATTATTGTCCGGATATGTCAATAAAAACAATTTCATTTGCCTTTATCATACCCAA
>JAFZNF010000198.1 GCA_017553025.1 Clostridia bacterium
GTCTGAAACTTCTTCGCTTTTAAGTTGCTTATCACGGTATTCCCAAATCTTTTTTATCATAGCAAACTCCAAAAATAATTTGACAATATTATATCATTTATTTTACTTTTTTTCAAGTATTGTAGCCTTAATGTATAGAAATTGTCATAAAGTGAAATAATAGAAAAAGTAAAGAAAGGAAGTGAGCTCTATGGCAAAGAACGATAATAAGAATGACAACAAGAACAGCAACCAAAACAGCAATCAAAAGGATACCAACAAAAAGAACGATAATCAAAATTCCAACAAGAAGTGCGACTAAAAAATGCGGCAGGTTTCTGCCGCATTTTCATACATATTTCAGGCTTTAAACAGCTTTTTGTTAAAAGTATAAAGTACTGTCAAAACTAAGATTACAATTACGAGCTCAGGGAGCAAATAGCTTCCGTTGTAGACAGCTGAATAAATCCAAGGGCTTTGACCCTCGGGCGCATAGCTTGCAAACAGGAATACGCCGGACATAAGGGAGAAGAAAAATCTCCCTAAAACGGCAACCGTACTTCCTGAAATTATGCCAAAAGTATTTTTTGGAAAAAATCCTGCAATCCCAAGCACGCCGAAAGCAAAAAGGTAGTCTAAGAATATTGACATAGGGTGATAAATCACTCCGTCAAAGATAATCGATAAAAGTCCGTAAACTGCACCTGCGGAAATGCCCGAGATTGCTCCTCTGCGAAAGGCAATAAATAAAATAGGTACCATAGCGAGTGACACCGAACCGCCCTGAGGCATTTCCCATAGCCTTATGAAGTGAAATACAGAGGCGAGCGCAATGCTTACGGCAATTTCTGTTAATTTTCTTGTTTTAGCCAAAAAGACCAACTCCTTTAAAAAATACTAAAAAAGCATACCCAAAGGATATGCAAAAAGGTAAAATCCCTACGATGGCATTATCCATATCAGGTTATAGGGTCGGAATTTAAAATTCCCTCTCAGCCTGTTTACAAGCTCCCCTTTTCAGTATGCAATTTTCTTGATTTTACCGCAGTTTTACTGCTATGTCAAGCGTTTTTGAAATCTTTCTTGATTTTTTCGACAATTTTTTTTTCAGTGCGCGATACGGTCATTTGCGACACGCCTAAAAGACTTGCAGTTTCTTTCTGCGTTTTACCTTCAAAAAAACGCATTTTTGAAACAGACTGTTCAAGTTTATCCATTTTTGATATGCAATAGTCCAAAAAATCACGGTTTTCAATCAGAGCAAAGCCCTCGTCGTCATAGCCTAAAAAATTTGAAACAGGGGCATCGGAAAAAGCCTCAGCTTCAAGCGATTTCATAAAATTTGTATCGCCCGCAGAGTATGCCTCTTTTAGAGTTTCTTCGGGAATGTCAAGTTTTTTTGAAAGTTCTTCTATGCTAAGATTTCCTGATATTTTCTTCTCCGATTCCGCCTTTGTAAGAGCGTCGTAAAGTTTCCTCGGAAGTCGTATGGGGTGGACTTTGTCACGCAGAAAACGCTTAATTTCGCCCATAATTGTGGGTGATAAATAAGTTGAAAACTGAACGCCGCGGTCAGGGTCAAAGCGTTCTATTGCAAGCAATAAACCCATACACGCGACCTGATAAAGGTCTTCAAATTCAACCCCGCACACAAGAGATTTGTAGGCGAGAATTTTTGCGACATATGTGTAACGGCTTGCAAGCTCATCTCTTATTTTTTTGTCGTGTGTTTTCCTGTACTGGCAAAAAAGCTCATTTTCCGACGTCACAGGCTCACCTCTTACTTACCAAAAATTTTGCAAACTTTATCCCGTTTTTCTGATAGGGCAGTTTCTTCTCACGCTCCGACTTTTTCTCGCGTTCTCTAAGTTTTATAACGCCGACATATAAATCGTCGGTATCAATTCCGATTTCTTTTAATACATCACAATTTTCAAGGCTTATGCAATATCCGTTATAGGAGGGGGCGGAGGTCCAGTTTTCAGCCTTTTCAAAAACATCCTCATTACTCAGGCGGTCTGCATATTCTTTCGATACCAAAAAAACAAAGGATTCTGTATATCCGCTTTCTACCGAATATTTTGTAAACATTGCCTGTGTGTACTGCGGATCAAGGTTTTCGCCCATATCAAGAACAGTAACATAGGCTTGATTTTTGCCGTTTTCATTAATGTCATCAATGTTTTTTTCAATCAGTCCGGTAAGAGCAGCTACAGAGCTGTCAGAAATCTTGTGCTCGGAAATATAATCAATCTGCAAATCATAATTTATCCTGCTTGCACACTCGGTTATCGAGGCTATAAGTACAATCATAAGAAGTACACCTAAAATGGTATGCCACTTATAATAATCCCAGAAATATTCCCACCATTCCTTTGTAAAAAGCTTAGGTTTTGTTCCGTATACTTCCATTTTAATCTCCCAAAATAAAAAGATGATTGTATTTTAACATAAAAGACCAAAATAATAAAGAGTATCTTAATATTTCGGGTTGCATTAAGAATATCTCGGTGATATAATCAACAAAAAGGAGATGTTAAACAGAAAATGAGCAATGGTAAGGATATAAAAACAGCCCTTGTTATGGAGGGCGGAGCGGCATTTGTAATAAGACCGCCCGAACCTCTTGGAATTGGCAGAACCGAAAAAAATGCAGATGAGCTTGAGCGTATCTACCAAATAGGAAGACGGGAGGCGATAAGACGTCTCCCGTACCTGAAAAATTTTTTAATAAACAGCTAATTCTATTTTATAGTTGATGTATGCTGTGCAAAGGTTTCGCTGAATATATGCGAGCCGTCATTTTTGCTTGTGTCGGTGTGGTAGTACAAAAATTTATGCAATGACGGATTTTTTGCCGCAACAATTGACTTTAGTGAAGGACAGCAAATCGGACCTGCAGGCAAGCCGCTGTATTTATACGTATTATACTTTGAATCTGTTTTTAGGTCCTTGTTATATATTCTGCTTATATCATATTTTCCGTCCGATACAGCATAGGCAACCGTTGCGTCAATTTGAAGTTTCATACCCTTTTTAAGGCGGTTTTCGATAACGCCTGCAATAATACTGCGTTCACTGTCAAGTTTTGCCTCGCGTTCTATAAGGGAAGCTTTTGTGATTACATCAAAAAGGTCGGATTTTTCAATTCCAAGGCAAGAAATCTGTTTTTGAAACTCTTTTAGCATAGTGTCAATTACTGTTTTGGCACTTGCGTCAGCGTAGAATTCATAGGTTTCGGGATATAAAAAACCCTGAAGCCTATATTTTATGTCTTTTGAGTGCGGAACTGCGCTCAAAAAGTCATAATCGTAATTTTCTCTTAGCGCCGCCTCAAATTCCGACTTTGTGCAAAGCCCAAGGCTGATTAGCTTATCTTCAATCATTTCAACGGAATATCCCTCGGGGATTGTAACCGAAACGGTGCTCTTTTTTGCACCGTCCTTTGAAAGTGTTTCAAATATGGTGCGGAGAGAGGAGTTTTTGTCCAATTTAAAGTTCCCGTACCGTAGTTTGCCGCGGTAAGGCGAAAGGTAAAGCCTTGCCAAAAAATAGGATTTGTTATTTATTAGTCCTCTGTCCTTTAAAATTTCCGAAATTTCCGCAGAATTTGCACCCTCGGGAATGGAAACAGAAACGACGCCTTTTTTAAACAGGCGGACGCACGAATTTGAAGCGATTATTATTAAAACTGCAAGGAACAGTCTTAAAATTAAAACTTTTTTCTTCTTTTTCATAATGTTCCTACCATACAAAATCAAATTCCAAATCGCCGATACGCACGGTATCTCCCTCTTTTATACCTTTCAATGAGCGCATCGATTACACCGCGGTTTTTTAGCGCACTTTGGAAAAATTGAAGGCTTTCGCTGTCGGAAAAATTAACTCCGGAGCCGACCGCGTTTATCCAACTTCCCGAAATCACATAAACGCCGTTATCTATGCTGATTTCAAATCCCTTGTCGGTTTTGTCCGTAAAATCTTCTTCAAATATATCTGTTTCTGGCTCAAATTCCTTTATCGGCGGAAGTTTTGAAAGCTCGCCCATTGTAAATTTCATAAGTTCCGAAACACCATTGCCTGACGCCGCAGAAATAGGGAAAACCTTGTATCCGCGGTTTTGCATTTCAAGAATAAAATCATCATACATTTTTTGGTCTGTAATGATGTCCGTTTTGTTTGCTGCGATAATCTGCGGACGGCTCTCCAAATCCAAGCTGTATTTTTTTAATTCGTCATTTATAATATCGAAATCAGAGATGGGATTTCTGCCCTCAATTCCCGAAACATCAACAACGTGGATTAAAAGGCGGGTGCGTTCAATGTGGCGCAAAAATTCGTGCCCAAGACCTGCGCCGTCGCTTGCGCCTTCAATTATTCCGGGGATATCCGCAAGGACAAAACTCATACCTTCGCCTAGTGTTACGACACCTAAATTCGGTACAAGAGTAGTAAAATGATAATTTGCGATTTTTGGCGCGGCCTTTGTTGTGACTGAAAGCAGTGTGGATTTTCCTACGTTAGGAAATCCTAAAAGCCCTACATCTGCGAGCAGTTTAAGCTCAAGAACAATTTCTCTTTCAACACCTTTTTGCCCGTTCTTTGCAAAATTGGGGGTCTGGCGTGTCGGGGTGGCAAAATGCGCGTTTCCCCAGCCGCCGTTTCCGCCTTTTGCAAGACAGACGTCCTTTTTTGTGTCGCAAATATCGGCCAAAATTTTTCCGCTTAAAGCGTCACGGATAACCGTGCCTTTCGGCACTTTTATAATGGTATCGGCTCCGTTTTTGCCGTTCATATGCTTGCCCATACCGCTTTGACCGTTTTCGGCGGTATATTTTCTCTTGTATTTAAAATCCATAAGCGTTGTTAGGGCTTCGTCGGCACGAAAAAGTATATTTCCGCCTTTTCCGCCGTCGCCGCCGTCAGGACCGCCTGCTGCAACATATTTCTCGCGGTGGAATGCAATAGCACCGTTTCCGCCGTTTCCTGCCTTTATAAAAATTTTTGCTTTATCGGTAAACATAAAGAAAACTCCTAAAATCAAAATATGCTTGTATTTTATCACATTTTATAATGTTTGTAAACATTTACTTTCCTTAAAAAATAAAACTGATATGAACCTAAGGGGTGCATACCAGTTTTGAGTTTTATTATTATCTTATGAATTCATCCCAAATAACGTCTGAGGTGGCCGACAGAATGAATGAAAGAAGCAGACACGCCTGATGCGGACCGATAAATGCCGCCTTTTCAATCCAGGTTGGGCGCGGGAAAGTTCCCCAAGTATTGAAAGAAAATATAAACGCGGGAACAACCCCGATTAAAATAATAAATAAATATAAAAGGCAAGATATCAATTTTTTTTCTGTAAAATACTTTCCGAAAAGTAAGTATGCTGTGGAAAGCAGGATACAGCAAATTGTTCCGTAAAGATTAGGCACACCGATAAGAATGTTGCAGAAAACAGCATCACCCAAAGTAAAGGTATAGCGGTGAAAGAAGCCGTAAGTAAACAAATCTGCTATCGCTCCGACCAGAATAACGGCGGAGAGAGAAAAGCATATAGACATAAAAATCTTTTTTTTGCTTTTGTACTTTGGCGAATAGATAATTGCAGCAGGAAAAAGCACAAGCAGGAATGAGTATAGAATGAAGCATATAATCTGAACATTTGCAAAATGCAGCAATGCTGCCGCGGATATAAATTCCCATAATTTGAAATATAAATAGAAAAACCATAATGCAACACTTAAAAAATGCAAACAACATACTAAATTTCGTATATGGCGTGTACGGAAGTCCATTTTATCCTCCAAAATTACTGTTCAGCATCTTCGTTTTCAGCAAATACGAGCTGATCCCAAACAAATTCAATCCAGGTATAATCGCTTGCGCCGGCAAGCAGAATGCCGATAGTAAAAAACAACTGCGATGCGATTTCCAAGGCATTGTTTGTCAGCCAAAAAAGAGAAAATACACGGTCCTGTGTTAATATATTATTAAAAAACGGAAGAATTATTCTCAGTACAAAAAGCGACAAAACAAGCAATTTGACTGTTGATTTGTCCTTGTCAAAATAAAGTCCCGTATAAATGGCGAGAACGCCGTAAATAATGGAAAATACAGCAGCTGTAAAACTGTAAGTGTCCCAGAATGTCAAGGAATAAACAAAACCGCCGTCTTTCATAAAGCGGGTAAGATTATCAGTTGAAAAAATACCTGAGGCAGGCTGTGAGAAGAGAAAATACACAATCCATAAAACTGTGACAATATGGCATATGCCGTATGCAATAAACCCGATACGCGCAAGTTTTATACGCCCGAATTCAAACATTGACGGTACAATAAATACAACAGGAATAAAAACCCCGCCGAAAATGCGTAAAAATGCATATGCGATATTAGGTATATTCATTTTTCCGTATTCTATAGCTACAGAAATAAAGTCAATATTATTCATATAGAAAAAAACAAATCCTGAAATAAATGCCAAGGTCATCAAAAACTTGAAAGTATATCTTTGTATAAACGAGTTTTCCATACTGATTTTCTCCTTTTTCTAAAGTACATATATAGCTATAATATCATATGCAGAACAAAAAAGCAATATATTTTATCAGTTTTTTAGGGAAAGGTATTTACTTTGCAGGCAAAAAAGGGTATAATATACTAAATAAAAGTAATTTTGGCAGGTTTAATATGCTTAGTTTGATAAATATTTTGATAA
>JAFZNF010000199.1 GCA_017553025.1 Clostridia bacterium
AAAAATGGGAATTATAAGCGTTGAGGTTACATTTTTAAAACATAAAGAGGAAAAATTTATTCCGAAAGAGGAAATATACATACCCAAAAAAAATGAGAAAATAATTTCCCAAAAGCAGAACAAAAAGGACTTACAAAGAGCAGAAGCAGGCGGTATAATAGTCGGACAGGAGATACGTGCAGGTCTTACGCCTATTTCCGAAATAGATGAAAGCTCAGGGATTGTATGTTTTTCTGGAACGGTTTTTGAAACCGACTTAAGGACTATAAAACGCAAAAAAGACGGAAAAGAAATGTTTTTGGTAACACTTGATGTAACCGATTTCAAAGATTCGATAACGGTGAAAACGTTTGTAACAGACAAGGAAAAATATGAGACTATTCAAAAAGCTTTTGCAAAAGTAAACAAAAATGTGGAAAAATCGGGGTTAAAGGCAGGAGAAAGAGTAGTTATAAGAGGAACAGCAAAATATGATGATTTTGCAAAAGAGGTTGTGGTAAATGCACGGGATATAAGTTATGCTATGCCTGAAGTCAAAAGGGAGGATAATGCGGAGAAAAAGAGGGTAGAACTGCATCTGCATACGCAAATGTCGCAGATGGACGCAGTATCTTCTGCATCAAGTCTTATTGAAAGAGCGGTATCGTGGGGGCATACAGCGATTGCAATAACCGATCACGGCGTTGTGCAGTCTTACCCCGATGCGTTAAAAGCCTCTGACGATAACAAAAAAATTAAGATAATATACGGCATAGAAGGGTATATGGTTGACGATACTGCAAAGATAACGAGCCATAATGCAAAAGAAGACTTTTCGGGGAGATTTGTGGTTTTCGATTTGGAAACTACAGGACTTTCAAAGGACAGCGACAAAATAACAGAAATCGGTGCTGTAAAGATAGAAAACGGAAAAATTACAGACCATTTTTCAACCTTTGTAAATCCCCAAAGACCTATTCCGCAAAAAATAGTGGAGCTTACGTCAATAACCGATGAAATGGTTGCAGGCGCGCCGAAAATAGAGGAAATTCTGCCGAAATTCTTTGAATTCTGCAAAGGCTGTGTGCTTGTTGCGCATAATGCGGAGTTTGATACGGGATTTATAAAAAAGTCGGCATCTGACCTTTTGGTGGAGTACAATTTTTCGCATTTGGACACGCTTATGCTTGCGCGTGCGCTATATCCCGAGCTTGGAAACCACCGCCTTTCAACACTTAATAAGCACCTTAAGGTGACGCTTTTGCACCATCACAGAGCGGTAGATGACGCTAAGTCGACTGCGGAAATCTTTATTAAAATGATAGAAGAGCTTAAGGAGAGGGGCTTTTCCGACATATCCGAGCTTAATGAAAAGTTTGATATGCGCGCACTTGCAAAGCGAAATCAGGCAAGCCATATAATCCTGCTTGCAAAAAATTCGGACGGTATAAGAAATATATATGAAATGGTGTCCGAGTCGCACCTCAAGTATTTTTACAGGACTCCCAGAATTCCCAAAAGCCTTATTGAGGAAAAACGGAGCGGTATCATAGTCGGCTCTGCCTGTGAGGCGGGCGAGCTGTTCCGTGCGGTAGTGCTTGGTAAAACGGATAGCGAAATAGAAAAGACAGCGCAGTTTTATGACTATTTTGAAATACAGCCGATAGGTAATAACGCGTATATGAAACGCTCAGACGATTTTCCTGATATTAACTCCGATGAAGATTTGCAAAATCTTAACAGAAAAATTGTATCGCTCGGGGAAAAATTAAAAAAACCTGTTGTTGCCACTTGCGATGTTCATTTTTTAGACCCGGAGGGCGCGGATTACAGAAAGATTTTGATGCACTATAAGGGTTTTTCCGACGCGGATAATCAGGCACCTCTTTATTTACGCACGACAGAGGAAATGCTTAAAGAATTCTCCTATTTGGGAGAGGAAAAGGCGTATGAGGCAGTTGTTACCAACACGAACAAAATCGCCGATATGGTAGAAAATGTGCGTCCGATACCCACAAAGAAATGTCCCCCTGAGATAGCGGGTGCAAAGGAGGATATAATAAACGATTCCCGAAAGAAAGCGGAAGAGCTTTACGGAAATCCCCTTCCTGATATTGTAAGGGAACGGCTTCAAAAGGAGCTTGACTCAATTATCGGAAACGGATTTGCCGTTATGTATAAGATTGCGCAGGAACTTGTAAGAAAATCCAATGAAGACGGATATCTGGTAGGCTCAAGAGGGTCTGTAGGCTCGTCTTTTGTAGCATACCTTTCGGGGATAACCGAGGTAAATTCCCTGCCTGCCCATTATATTTGTCCAAAATGCAAAAACTTTGAGCTGGTGGGAAGTGAAATAGGCGCGTCAGGCTGTGACCTTCCCGACAAAGTTTGTCCTAAATGCGGTACGCCGTATAAAAAGGACGGACACGATATACCTTTTGAAACATTTTTGGGATTTAACGGCGATAAAGAGCCTGATATAGACCTTAACTTTTCGGGTGAGTATCAGCCGATAATACACAAATATACCGAAACATTTTTCGGTGAGGGATTTGTTTTCCGTGCAGGCACAATAGGTACGGTTGCTAAAAAAACAGCTTTTGGATATGCCAGAAAATATGCCGAGGAAAAGGGCATAGTTATAAAAAATGCGGAGCTAAAACGCTTAGCGACGGGCTGTGTCGGCGTAAAGCGCACATCAGGTCAGCACCCGGGCGGAATTATTGTCGTTCCCCATAGTAACAATATCCACGAATTCTGTCCTGTTCAGCACCCTGCCGATGATGTAAATTCCAATATAATAACAACTCATTTTGATTATCACTCTATAGACAAAAATCTTCTAAAACTTGACGAGCTTGGTCACGATGACCCGACAGTTATCAGAATGCTTGAGGATTTGACGGGGGTTGACGCTAAAACTATACCTCTTGCAGAGGCGAAAACTATGAGCATTTTCACATCAAATGATGCACTCGGCATAAAATCGGGTTATGATATAGGCACAAATTTGGGCACATATGCCGTACCCGAATTTGGGACAAAATTCGTGCGCCAGATGCTTGCCGACACAAAGCCGACAACATTTTCGGAGCTTGTGCGTATTTCGGGACTTTCGCACGGCACAGATGTGTG
>JAFZNF010000200.1 GCA_017553025.1 Clostridia bacterium
AGTTTTGGGAATGGTTTATAACTATCTTCCGTATATGATACTGCCTCTTTATTCGGTAATCGTAAAAATCGACAAAATGCTTTTGGAGGCGGCGCAGGATTTGGGCGCAAACAGCCGAAAGGTGCTTTTTAAGGTGGTATTTCCATTAAGCCTGCCGGGCGTTATGTCGGGCATAACTATGGTTTTTGTGCCCGCAATAAGTACATTTATCATTTCGCGTATGCTGGGAGGTGGCAGTAACCTCTTAATCGGCGACCTTATCGAAATGCAGTTTTTAGGCAATTCCTATAACCCGAATTTGGGCGCAGGAATTTCGCTTGTCCTGATGGTTATTGTACTTTTAATTATGACAATAATGAACCAGTTCGACAGTGATGACGAAGACAGAGTGCTGATATAGGAGGGACAGACTATGAAAAAGATTTCTAAAATTTATTTGTCACTCCTTTTGCTGTTTTTTTACCTGCCCATTTTTGTGCTTATAATTTTTTCATTTAATACGACAAAAAGCAGGAGCGTTTTTGAGGGATTTACATTTGACTGGTATGTAAAGCTTTTCCATAACGAGCTGATTTTGACGTCTTTCAGAAATACCATAATTATTTCTGTTTTGGCGTCGGTTTTATCGACAATTTTGGGAACTGCGGCGGCAATCGGCATAAATAATATGAAGAAGCTACCCAAAGCTGTAGCTTTAAATGTGAATAATATACCGATAATAAACCCTGAAATCGTAACAGGTGTATCGCTTATGCTTTTGTTCGTGTTTTTTGCGGCAAGAATGAATTTCAGCTTTGGTTTCGGCACGCTTTTGATTGCGCATATCACCTTTGATGTGCCGTATGTAATTTTGAATGTAATGCCCAAATTCAGGCAGATGAACCCCAATATTTACGAGGCGGCGCAGGATTTAGGCGCAAACCCGTTATCTGCATTTTTTAAGGTTGTCCTGCCCGAAATTATGCCCGGTATAGTGTCAGGATTTTTGATGAGCTTTACATTTTCGCTTGATGATTTTGTCATAAGTTATTTTACCTCGGGTGCGACTTCGCAGACCCTGCCAATTACGATTTATTCAATGACAAGACGAAAGGTAAGCCCTGAAATAAACGCACTTTCTACAATAATTTTCGCGGTAGTTGTGGCAGTACTTCTCCTTAAGAACATCATAGATAAAAAGAGTGAAAAGGAGATGGCTGTATGAAAAAAATACTGTATTTTTTGGTTTTGGCATCAATGCTATTTTCGCTATCCGCCTGCCGTCTTCAACACATAAATGAAGACGAGGACGAAGAAGAACAGGTCTTAACAATAGAAAATCCTGAGTTTTATGAGCGTTTTAAAGGTAAGGGATTGTCGATAAATGTGTATAATTGGGGTGAGTATATCTCAGACGGCAGCGACGGACTTTTGGACGTGAACGCTGAGTTCACAAAGCTCACGGGCATACAGGTAAACTATTCAACCTATGCCACCAATGAGGAGCTTTATGCAAAATTAAAGGGCGGAGGCGCAAGCTATGACATCATAATACCCTCCGAGTATATGATTTCGCGAATGATTAAAGAGGGAATGCTCCAAAAACTCAACTTTGATAATATCCCGAATTTTGAAAATATTATGGACAAATTCAAGGATAAGGATTATGACAAGGGCAATCAGTATTCTGTGCCCTATACGTGGGGTACTGTCGGTATTTTGTATGATAATACCGCGATAGATATCCCCGAAGACGAGATTGACTGGGACATTTTGTGGGACGAAAAATATGCCGACAGCATATTGATGTTTGATAATCCGAGAGACGCATTTGCCATAGCCGAGACACTTTTGGGATATTCTATGAATACCGAAAACCCGAGAGAAATCAAGATGGCGGCGGAAAAGTTAAAGGAACAGAAACCGCTTGTGCAGTCCTATGTAATGGACGAAATTTTCGATAAAATGGGTGCAGGAGAGGCTGTTTTGGCACCATATTACGCAGGTGATGCGGTAACGCTGATGGACGAGTATGACCATATCAGCTTTGCAACACCAAAAAGCGGAACAAATCTCTTTTTCGACTCGCTTTGCATACCGAAATGCGCACAGAATAAAGAGGCGGCGGAGCTTTATATCAATTTTATGTGCGAGCCTGATGTTGCATATGCTACGACTTCGTATATCGGCTATTCGACGCCAAATCAGGCGGCATTTGAAATGCTTGATGATGAGGTAAAGGAAAACGGGATTTCATATTTGGACGATGAATATCTGGAAAATCATACAACGGTTTTCGTGAATATGTCCGACGAGGCGAACCGCCTTATGCAGGATTTATGGACAGAGATGAAATCAACCGAGGACAGTACAAAAAATAAATGGGTTGTTCCGATTTTTATGCTGTTCTGCATATGCCTGTCAATCTTCATTCTGGTAAGACGGGCAGTAAAAAAGAGAAAAGATGTATTTTAAATTAAAAAGCCTTCAAAATGAAGGCTTTTTAATTTTCACTTACATAAACTGTAGTTTTAAGAGGGACATATGAAACGAGCCAGTTCAAATTATCGGGGCGCACACGCACACAACCGTGCGAATTCTTAACGCCGACGGCATTATTATAGTCACTTCCGTCAAACTTCAAAAGCGTTGAATGTATGGCATAGCTGCCATAAAACCGCATAATAGGTCCTACATAAAAATCGTCATATGTCCATCTGCTTTCCCGAGAAATATACTTAAAAACACCCGTTACAGTGGGAGAGTCGGGCGCGCCTATAGAGCATTTACAGGAATACACCTCGCGCCAATTTTTGTCATTGCCTAAGAATACATACACGGTGTATTTTGATTTATTTACCCAGACAAGATACTGTGTTTCCGACGGCAAATCCTTGCTGTTTATACTTTTTTCCGAGGCAAGCTCATTTTCGGGCAAATCTGCATATACCGACATAGCAGAGCCGTCTGTATCCGATTTAAAGGTAAACCCAAGGGCTTTGCAAACAGCCTCTGCAGGAGCATAAACAATATCGTCTATTAAAAACGGCGATTGAGAAAGCTCGGTATCCTCGTGATTAAAACTGGCATTTGTACTGTAAAGATGCATAGCAACAATGTTTTTTCCATAGGTAATTGTAATCTGGTTTTCTGCATCGACAGAAAAATCATTTGCACCGAGGTGCGACAAAAATTCCTTTATCGGTAGCATAAGAGTTTGATTTTCAAAAACAGGAAAAGAGGAAAGGTCAATCCCTTTTGAAAACACATACAGATTTACAAGATTTATTCTGTTTTCTTCGTTTTCTTCAGTAATTTCCGCCGTTTCGGTATCATTTTCGGCAATTTCTGAAAGTTCCTCGCCCTCAGCAAATGCAAGAGGCTGTATCAAAAGTGAAAGAATTAAGGCAAAAAGTATTTTTTTCATATAACCCTCCTAATAGGCAGGAAAATTATACCATTTATTGTACAAACAATCAAGCGCAAAATAAAAAAAGTGTGCGACGTTATTCGCAGAAAACAATCGCACTTTCCAATATTTCGGTAATTTCCGCAAGTGTTTCCGCCGAAAAAACACGATTTTTCAAATTATTTGCATTTTTAAGACCTTTTACATACCAGGCAATATGCTTTCTTGCCTCCAAAACGCCGATATGCTCACCCTTATCGATGCAGAGCATATTTGCGTGAACGAGAGCGGTTTTAATCCGCTGCGCCTCGGTTGGATAAGTGCTTACCTTACCCTCTTTTAAAAGCTCTTTTATTTCCCTGAATATAAAGGGATTTCCTAAAGCTCCGCGCCCTATCATAACTCCGTCACAGCCTGTTATGCAGAGCATATTTCGTGCGTCCTCGGGCGTGAATATGTCACCGTTTCCGATGACGGGTATTTTGACAGCGTCCTTTACTTCTTTTATCGCATTAAGGTCGGCTTTCCCTGAATAAAGCTGTTCTTTCGTCCTTGCGTGAATAGTCAAACAGTCTGCGCCGTTTGCCTCCAGAACTTTTGCGAATTCGCCGCAAGTATTGCTATCCCAGCCCTTGCGGAATTTTACGGTCACAGGGATATTTACCGCGTCTTTTACAGCTTTTACAATTTTTCCCGCTAAGTGCGGATTTTTCATAAGTGCACAGCCGTCGCCGTTTCCCGCTATTTTCGGCATAGGACAGCCCATATTTATATCTATTGCACAGGCGCCTGCCTCTTCAAGCTGAGGCGCAACTTCCGCCATAATTTCAGGGTCGGAGCCGAAAAACTGTATTGCGCAAGGCTGTTCCTCGCTCGAAATTGCCATAAGAGAGGCGGTTTTTTTGCTTTTATAGTAAAGACCTTTGGCGCTTACCATTTCTGTTGTTACAAAATCTGCGCCGAAACTTTTGCAGATTTTACGGAAAGCACTGTCGGTGACGCCCGCCATAGGCGCAAGACATACTTGCGCTGTCATAATATTAGACTCCCAATCTGATAAAAGAGGGTGGAAACTACCCACGCAATCCCAAGTTGCATAGCTATTGCCAAAAGCGTATGCGAGCGTGAATTGGTTTCACGGCGTATCGTTGCAATAGTTGCGATACAGGGGACATATAAAAGGCAGAAAAGCATCATTGAGTATGCATTTAAAGCTGTAAATCCGCTGTTTGTAAGCAATTTTCCGAGCGATACCATACCATATGGCGAGGAAATATTGGAAATTCCGTACAGTACCGCCATACTGGACACAACCACCTCTTTTGCGGCGATGCCCGATATGAGAGCCACCGCAATCTGCCAGTACCCAAGTCCTGCAGGAGCCATTATCGGCACAAGCCATTTTCCTATGTGAGCGGCAAAGCTTTGCGACATATCGCCTGTTTTTCCGCCAAATCCGAAATTCAATATAAACCACAGAACGATTGATGCAAGGAATATGGTTGTTCCGGCTTTTGTGAGATAATCGCGAACCTTTTCCCATACATATATCATAATTGTCAGTGCGTTTGGCGTTTTGTATTCGGGAAGCTCTATCAAGAGGTCTGCGGTATTATTCTTCTTATCAAGTTTTGATATTAAAAATGCAATTAAAATTGCTGTAAAAAAGCCGATTAAGTACATAGAATATGCGTAAAGTACCGCATACTTGCCAAAGAATATCTTTGAAAACATAACATAAATCGGAAGTCTTGCGCTGCAGGACATAAACGGCGTGATTAAAATTGTTCGGAGTTTATCGTGTCTGTTTTCCAATGAGCGCGACGCCATAATGGCAGGTACGGTACAGCCGAAACCTAAAAGCATAGGTATGAATGCACGTCCTGAAAGTCCGAGTTTCCCCATAATTCCGTCCATAACGTATGCCACGCGCGACATATATCCGCTGTCCTCCAAAAAGGCAAGGGCGAGGAAAAGGATAAAGATATTCGGCAAAAACGTCAAAACGCTTCCCACCCCTGCAATAATTCCGTCAACAATCAGCGATATAAGCATTTCGCTTGTATCTATTGATGAAAGAGCGCCTCTTATGCCAGATGAAAAACTTTCAAGCCAGTTTTCAAAAAAACCTTTTAGGAAATCACCTATAGTAAAAGTCAGGAAAAATACGACCGCCATAACGGCAAGGAAAATCGGAACACCCCAAAAACAGTGGGTAAGGACGCTGTCAATTTTATCGGTAAATGCGCTTTTCTCCTCCTTATTTACAAGGGTTTCGTCAATTACCTCCTGTATAAAATCGTATTTCTCGTTTATAATCTGAGTTTCAAAACTTTTCTCTAAAATCCCCGAAAGGTCAAGCGGATACTGTTTCATCACATTTTCGTCCTGCTCAAGCATTTTTATGGCGCACCAGCGCAGGTTCTTGATTTCGGGATATTTTCTTTTAAGCATTGCCGAAATGAGGTCTATTTTTTCCTCGATAGCGTCGGAATAAACCATTACATATTTATGGTGTTTTGAGGTCAGGCGGACATTTATGTCATCTTTACCGTCGGTAAATTCAAAACGGGGCATTTCGTGATGATGATGCTCTGTTAAATCGTGAGGTCTGCCTGCGTGATGTTCTGCCGCGTGCATCAGAATATCAAGCCCCGTACGCTTTCTTGCACTCACGGGAATTACGGGAATTCCGAGCATTTCCGGAAGACGGTGCATATCTATTTCCATACCGCGCTCTTCTACGATATCCATCATATTAAGCGCAAGGACAACAGGCTTTCCGAGTTCTATAAGCTGCATAGTCAGATACAAGTTGCGCTCTAAGCTCGATGCGTCGGCAACGTCAATGATGACATCGACATTTTCGCCTAATATGTATTCTCTTGCAAGGGTTTCCTCCATAGTGTACGAGGTAAGCGAATAAAGCCCGGGAAGGTCGACAAGATTAAAGGTATGACCGTGGTAATTCATTTTTCCTTCAATTTTTTCAAC